>NZ_JBVIQN010000024.1:0-141587 GCF_055577005.1 Streptomyces sp. NPDC033221
CGGTGCAGGTCCGAGCCCGCCACCCGCTGCGCGGTCCGGGTGATCCGGCCCAGCGGCGACAAAACCCGGCCCGCCATCGCGTACCCGAAGGCGAATGCCACGACGGCCAGGCCCAGCAGCGCCAGCAGGGAGCGGTGGAGGAAGGTCTGCAGCACCGAGGCACGCTGGTCGTGGAGGCAGTTGCTGATGGCGTCGTTGATCTCGTCGATCGAGCCGACCGACGGCAGCGTCCGGCAGTTGACGTTGCCCACGCTGATGTCCGTGCCGAAAACCTCGAACTCCGGAGTGCCTTCCTTGAGGGTGTTGGCCGCGAACATGTAGATGATCGCGAGCAGCACGACCCCGGCCATCAGGAACATACAGCCGTACAGCAGGGTGAGCCGTATCCGGATGGTCGGCCGGAGCCATCGCACCGGGCGGAGCGCCGGCGCGGGGCTCGCGGACGGCTTCGGGGGCAGGTTCACCGGCAGGTGCGGCTCGGCGGGGGCAGCCACGGCGGTCAGCCTCCGTGTCCCGACGAGACGGGCACGGCGACCGGTACCGGGACAGGGAACGAGCCCACTGATGATCCTCCCTCAGGTGTCGCGCCCTGCGCGACCGACGTCAAAGCCCGCCCATCCTGCATGGAAGTGCGGTAAATCGGAGGTAAGGGTGGGCGCGCTCGCCGGAGCCACGGCCAGAATACGCCACTTTTGCCTGTTTCCGCTGGTCAGCTACGAGGTTCCGGGTGGTGGGGGCATCGGGCGGTACGCGGGGGAAGACTCGGTGGCCGGTCCGTGCTATCGCTCCAACAGCAGGTCGGCGGTGACGGGCAGGCCGTCGATGTGCGGATTGGTCACGACCGCCAGTTCGTAGTCATGGCGGCGGCCGGGCTGCCACTGTCCTCCGGCGAGCGGCACGGTGGCGACGTTTGGCACCGGCCCCGCCGTCCAGTCCAGCGGCCCCGCGACCGTGTCCAGGCGAGTGCGGCCGACCGCTTCGGCGACCGCCGCCGGGTCGGTGGGGTCGTCGGCGGTCCGCAGGGCGTGGGCGGCGACCTCGAACAGGGCGTGGGCCAGGCCGAGGGGCTGGAGCCACTGCCTGCCTGTGGCGTGTTCGTACGCGTCGGCCAGCTGGGCGGCGGTCGTGCCGTCCAGCGAGGAACGGTGGGGGTGGCCGGGTGTCCAGTAGACCAGGGTCGCCACGTTCGCCTGCGCGGGCCGCCGGCCGGCGCCGGTGGTCGAGGGAGGGTAGGCGAGCCAGCGCGAGCAGGTGATGAGCCGGGGCGTGGCACTCTGCTCGGCGGCGGTGGCGCGGAAGAGTGCCAGGTCGCGGCCGGTGGCCGCACTGGTGACGAGGTCGGCGCCGGCGGTGGTGAACGCCGTGACGTGGCCGGACAGGTCTGCGGCGGGTTCGGTGTAGGCAGGCGGGTCCACCAGGTGGTGGCCACGGGCCCGGGCGGTGGGGGCGAAACCTCGCTCCGCGTCGCGGGACCATGCCCCCTGCGGCCCGTCGTTCCACAGGCAACCCACCGTGCGTCCCGGGCCGTCGGCCAGTTCCCACAGATCCGCGAAGGTGCCGGCGATGGCGTCGAGTCCCCAGCAGAAGTGGTACGTGTAGCGGAACGGTTCGGTGTCGCTCGCGCCGCGTCCGTAGTAGTAGACCTGCCACGGGAACGCGCTCGACACGCACGGCACACCCGCCCTTTCGCAGGCGTCGGCGACGGCCGGCAGCACCTGGGTACCGGCCAGCGTCACGACGATCCGCGCGCCCTCGTCCACCACCAGCTCGCGTACCGCCTGCCGCGCGCCGTCCGCCGTGGACCGGCTGTCCCGGCACTCCAGGCGCACACCGTACGCGTGGCTTCCGTTGACGAGCCGGGTAAGCCTGGTCCGCAGGAACGACGCCGCGAAATCGAGGGGGTCGCCCAGGCTCGCCAGTCGTCCGGTACGTGCGGCGACGACTCCCACGACCAGGGTCCGGCGGACCGGATCTTCCGTACGGTCCTTCAGCTCCACTCGTGCCTCCATGCTCCCGTGCGCCGCTGCTGCCGTGCTCCGCTGCTTCGGAGCCTCGGCGCGTGTCCCGGACAACCGGGGGTGGGGCACGTGGGGCACGTGTGCTCACCCGACCAGCGGATCCACGGGGCGGGCGGAGGGGGCTTCCGGCAGGGAGCCGGCGCCGATCGGTGCGTGAGCAGGGCGGGATGGCCGACGGGTGGCGGATGATCGTGGTGGCGGCGACCGCGAGGATGGCCGGCATGGATTGCGAACTCGAAGCATTCATCCCCTTGTTCCCCCGGGCCGACCTGACCGACCCGATCGCCGAACGCAGGAACTTCGCCGGGTTGGCGGCCTCGGTGCCGGCACCGGACACCTCGGGCCTGGACGTCGAGGACCGTACGGTGCCCGCCGACCCGGACGTACCGGTACGCGTCTACCGTCCGCGCCGGGCGCAGGGCGCCATCATCTGGCTGCACGGCGGCGGCTTCGTCATGGGCGACGTGGAGACCGAGCACCCATGGGCCGCCCGGCTCGCGGACCTCTCCGGTGCGGTGGTGATCTCGGTGGGCTACCGGCTGGCCCCGGAAGACCCGTTCCCGGCCGCGTTGGACGACGCCTACGCCGTACTGACGTGGGCGGCCGGGCGCGCGGCCGAACTCGGCATCGAGGCGCGGCGGATCGCGGTCGGCGGCCACAGTGCCGGCGGAGGCATAGCTGCCGCGCTGGCCTTGCGGTCGCGTGACCGGAAGGGGCCGCCGATCTGCTACCAGCTGCTCAACCAGCCCGAGCTCGACGACCGGCAGGAGACCTGGTCGCAGCGGAACTTCACCTCGACCCCCTGGATGAACCGCGACAAGGTCGCCGCGACGTGGCGGCACTACCTGGGCTCCGCGCCCGCCACGCCGTACGCCGCTCCGGCACGGGCCACCGACCTGTCCGGCCTGCCGCCCGCCTACATCGCCACCGCGGAGCTGTGTCCGAACCGTGACGAGGACATCGATTACGCGCTGCGCCTGCTGCAGGCGGGCGTGTCGGTCGAGCTGCACCAGTGGCCCGGCACGTTCCACGGGTCGCAGGCGATCCTGTCGGCCGAGGTGTCGCAGCGGCAGCTCGCCGAGCTGGGTGCCGTGCTGCGCCGTGCTCTGGCCGGGTGAGGCACGGGTTTCGGCAGGCGCAGCGGCCGGTGCCGGTCAGCCGCCGGTGCCCGCCGGCGGTTGAAGATCACGAAGATCACCCGGACAGGTCGGCAGCTGGGGGAAGCCGGTGGCGGGCGGCGGCCGATGACGGCGGTGGCCGGTGACCGCCGCCGTCACTCGTCGTCGACCTGCCTCTGGAGTACGTCACAGGTGTACTGGAACTCGTCCATCAGCCGGGTGGCCTCCACCACGAGTACTCCGTAGGGGTAGGCCGGATCGGTGAGCGGCAGCTCGTCCTGCTCGGCCTGTTCGGTCACCCGGCGGCAGCACTCCTGCGCCTGGTCGGCGAGCCCGCAGAGTTCGCGGGCCTGGTCGGACAGCGATTCCTCGGTCAGCTGCCCCAGGACCTGGGTGATCCGGGAGAGGGACTCCAGAAAGTCGGCGTAGCAGCTCAGGAAGCGCCGGTCCCGTTCGCCGCCGTCCTGGCGCCACTGGTCGAGGCTGCGGGTGAGGGAGGCGAGCTGATACATGGTCCGCTTCAGCGCGTTGAGCACCGTGCCGTACCCTTCGAACCCCGTACGGCCGCGGTGGCGGCCCAGGCGGTTGCGCGGGTTGTAGTAGAGGCTTTCCCGCGCCGTCCGCAGCCCGTTCTCGGCCTGGGTGATCAGCCCGCCGGTCTGCTCGGCCCGGCCGCGCCAGTGGCTGATCCGCTCCTCCTCCATCTCGCCCTCCCGCATCGCCGGGTACATGTCGCTGACCAGGTCGCACAGGGCGCGGGCGAGGGTGTGGATACCGTGTTCGGCGCTGCGGTAGCGCAGTGGGGGCACCAGCGCGATGTTGACGATGACGCCGACACCGCACCCGATGAGGACCAGCAGGATGATCTGCCCGAGGTGGGTGATCTTGCCGAGGCCGGCCGGCGCCGAGACGTAGGTGGAGAAGGCGAAGAACGCCGCCGTCGCCACCTGGGATCCCTGTGAGCCCAGGGCCGGCCACCGGCCGATGGTCAGGGCCACCACCGCCACCAGCGCGAAGGTGAGCAGGTCCGGACCGGCCAGGTAGCCCAGGGCCGCCTGCACGGCGACCCCGGTCGCCACGGCGCCCACGTAACGCAGCGACTGCAGCAGGGACTGGTACACCGTCACCTGCATGATCAGGACGGCGGAGAACGGCGCGAACGCCGGGGACTCCGCGTCGAGCAGGTTGTAGGAGAGCACCCAGGCGACGGTCGCCGCCAGTGTGCTCTTGCCGATCAGCAGCAGTGTGTGGCGTTCGTGCCCCGCCGAGCCCCAGGCCCGGCTCCACCACTGCCGCACGCGGGCGACGCGTCCTTGCGCGGCGGGCTGCTCACGGTGCCCACCCGGGGACCGCTGCTTTCCGGACCTGGTCTCCCGTTGGTCCGTTCGACCGTTCTGCTTGCGCGCCGGAAGCTCCTGCTTCCGCGTCTGACCGGCCATGCACGCTCCGTTCCTCATCCGGTCCGCTTCTGTCGGTGGACCGTACGCTTTCACTCGGTACCCCGTCGGCGCGGCCACACCTCATGCCGGAACCCTTGCTCAGGCAGCCTTGCTCAGGCCGCCTTGCGGTACTTCTCCGCCGGGGCCCGCGTCGCCTCCGCCCGTATCCGGGACAGGGCCCGGTTGAGCAGGCGGGAGACGTGCATCTGCGACACGCCCAGCTCGGCCGCGATGGCGCTCTGCGTCATGTCCTCGAAGAACCGCAGATACAGGATGCGGCGGTCCCGCTCGGGCAGCCGGGCCAGCACCGGCTTGACCGTCTCCCGGTCCTCGACCAGCGCGAAGGCGTCTTCGAGCGCGCCGAGGACATGCATCAGGGTGTGCTCGTCGCCGCTCTCGCCGCCGTGGTCGAGGGCGGCGTCCAGGGACAGGGACCGGTAGGTCTCCAGTGCCCTCAGCCCGAGGGCGACGTCCTGTTCGGGCAGCTGGGTGTGCGCGGCGATCTGCTCCGCGCTGGGCGTGCGCCCGTCCAGTGTGGTGCTCAGTTCCTTGACCGCGGCCCGGACCTTGTTACGCAGTTCCTGGATGCGGCGCGGCACGTGCACATGCCAGGTGTGGTCGCGGAAGTGCCGCTTGAGCTCACCGGTGATGGTCGGCACGGCGAACTGTTCGAACGCGTCGGCGCGGTCGGGGTCGAAACGGTCGACGGCCTTGACCAGCCCCAGAGCGGCGACCTGCTTCAGGTCGTCGAGGTGCTCGCCACGCTCCCGCAGCCGGTACGCCAGACGGTGGGCCATCGGCAGCCAGGCAGTGATGATGCGTCGGCGTATCTGCTCCTTGACCGGCCCGTCCTCCAGCGTGGCCAGCAGACGGAACTCGTCGCTGGTGTCGACATCGTTGGCACCGCGCTCCCGGGGGCGCGCGGTTGCGGGGGTGGCCATCGCCGGCTCTCCTTTGCCGCTCAGGGGTGGGTGGTCCGCAGGCAGGCGAGAGGCCGGTCCGGAAAACGACAGACGGGCCCCTCGGCCGAAGAAGGGAAGGGTGCCTACGGATCCGAAGCACTGCCGCTCGTGTGTCCCGGGCGGAGACCCTTACACCCGGCATTCCGGCGTTGACGCTGTGGTGTGAGTCACGGGCCGGAACGGGGACGAGCGGGGTGGGAAGGGCCGGAGGGGCGGTCGAGCGGGGTGGGAAGGGCCGGAGGGGCGGCGCCGACCGCGGCCACCGGCCCACCGGTCACCGGTCACCGGTCACCGGTCACCGGTCCAGCAAAGCCTCCGCGACGATGGTCTGGGACGGGGCGAGTGCCGTCGCGCCGTCCTCGATGTCCCACAAGGAGTTCTGCAGCAGCCGTCCCAGCGTCCAGCCGGCCGCCCGCTCGCGGTCCAGGCCCAGTGCGTCGGTGAGCAGGTCGAACCGTCGCCGCACCACGCGGTGGGCGTCTCCCGTCGCCACGACGTCCTCCCACTGGCTGTCCAGGGCGGGCCACAGGTCGAACCCGGGGTCTCCGGACAGGGGTTCCGGGTCGATGGCGAGCCATGGTTCGCGCTCCCCGGCGAGCACGTTGCCGTAGTGCAGGTCCCAGTGCAGCAGCCGGTCCCCCGGCTCGCCGGCCAGGTCTGCCACCACCGATGCCCAGGTCCGCAGGTGTTGCTGGTCGGCGGGGCCGGGCAGCGCCGCCAGCGCCGTGGGCACCTGTTCCAGCATCTCGGCGGCGATGTCACCGAGTCCGCGCAGACCCTCCGGAGCGGGGACGGCGACCAGCCGCCGCAGCAGCCCGGCCAGGATGGTCATCGCGGTGTCGTCGTCCGCGACGGTCGCGAGCGTACGGGATCCGTCCAGCCGCTCCAGCAGCATGGCGCCGCGCGCCCTGTCGTGTGCGAGCAGCCGCACGGCGCCGTCGCCGTTCCAGGTCCGCAGTCCGATCAGCGCGGCGTCGGTCTCCTCCTCGGGCCGCTGGAACCGCATTGCGGCACGCGTCCCGTCCGTACGCACGACCGGCAGTACGAGTGACGCCATCCCGGAAGCGGTCTCGCCGTCCCGCCGCAGCTCCCAGCGGTCGAGGAATTCCGCGACCTGGGCGGGCAGAGCGGCGAGCCATGCTCTTCCGGCGTCACTCTTGTCGTACGTCGCGGACAGTGCGTCCGGGATGCCGATGTCCTCCGACGTGTTCATGGGGATCGTTCCTTCACCGGGTCCGGGGATCGCCCCGCGAACCTACCGGAGTTGTCCGTACGGCGATCATGTGTGGTGATTTTCCGGCCACGCGTCACGAGCCCTGCGCCGGGGCCGCCGAGTGATCCGAACCCGCTGTTGCGGAGGTTCGAACGCAGTGACTCCTCGTCACGCTCTGGCGGCCGGCCGCCGTACGGCATGGTCCGGCGCTCCGGTTTCCGGGGCAGACTGGGCCCGCCGCAACGGGCCACGAGGAGGCAGCATGGGACATCACCGGGGCGAACCGTCCGACAAGCCGTGGACGCCGCCGCCCGAGCCGCCCAGCCCGGACGGCGACAACCCGGGCAAGAAGAAGTAGCCGGTGCGCTGGCGAGACGTGGCACGCACCGCACTCGCCGCCAAGGGGGGCTTCCGCCAGCCGTGGCTGGCGGAAGCGTTCGACGTGGTGGACCGAGAACGGTTCGTGCCCTCCCGGTTCTGGGGCCTGCCCGCTCAGGACGACGGCCGGTACCCGCTGCTGGACCGCGACAAGGACGAGGAGCGGTGGCGGCGGGCCGTGTGGGACACCCACCGTTCCGCCATCGTGCAGATGGACGACGGGGCCACCGCCCCCGACGGGCCGGCCCGCGGCGACTTCACGTCGTCGGTGTCCGCGATGGACATCGCGTACGAGAAGCTGTGCCACCTGGATCTCGCACCGGGCCACCGCGTCCTGGAGATCGGCACGGCGTCCGGCTACAACACGGCGCTGCTGTGCGAGCGGGTCGGCAGCGCGCGGGTGACGACCGTGGAGGTGGACCCGGCG
The DNA here is from genome assembly GCF_055577005.1 of Streptomyces sp. NPDC033221. Lineage (NCBI taxonomy): Bacteria > Bacillati > Actinomycetota > Actinomycetes > Kitasatosporales > Streptomycetaceae > Streptomyces > Streptomyces sp. NPDC033221. The sequence goes on from NZ_JBVIQN010000024.1 coordinate 7,556, forward strand.
CTGGCCGCGTGGGGCGCGGGCAACCTCAAGCGGGCCGGGTACACGTCGGTGCGGGCCGTCTGCGGTGACGGGCTGGCGGGCGGCCCGGCGGAAGACCGGGCGAAGTCGGGGCCGTACGACCGCGTCATCAGTACGGCGTCGGTACGGCGCGTTCCGGCGGCGTGGCTGGAGCAGACCGCCGAGGGCGGGATCGTCCTCACGCCCTTCGGGACGGCGTACGCGAACGCGGGCCTGCTCAAGCTGCGGGTGGCGGGCGGCCGGGCGCAGGGGCGGTTCGTCGGCAGCGCCCACTACATGTGGGTCCGCGGCCAGCGTACCCGCCGCGTGCTCGACGTACCGGACGGCTCCCGCCTCCGTGCCTCTCCCCTCGACCCGGCGGAAGTGCTCAAGGGCAGTTGGCAGCAGGACTTCGCCATCGGCCTGCACGCGCGCGACGTCGACTACACCCACCGCGGCGAAGGGGCAGACGAGCAGGTCCAGCTCTGGGACGAGTCCGGTACGTCGGTCGCCGTCGTCTCGTACGACGCCTGGTGGCGGCACGGCTCGGTGCGCGCCTGGGGGCCGCGCGATCTGTGGCAGGAAGTGGTCACCGCGTACACCTGGTGGCGTGCGAACGGCCGCCCGGACCTTCCCCGGTTCGGCGTCAGCGTGGAATCCGATGGCAAGCACAGCATGTGGCTCGATGAGCCCGGGCATGGGGTCGGGTGACCGCTCGCCGTGCGCAGCCCGCCGTACACCGCACGCTGCCCGCCGCCCGAACCGTCGGCTTTGCCTGGGCCGCCCTGTCCGTCCGGACCGCCCGAACGGCCGGCCCGTCCGCAAGGTGCCGTGTACGCCAGATTCGGCGGCCAGAAGCACGAGTTGACTGGCCGGGGTCCGGCTCTCGGACACGCCCCACGGGCCTGTCGGCGGCCCGGCGCGAACAGGTTTCCGCCAGATCGCCCCGCCCTCCGGCGCCGCAGCCGGCACAGCGGGCCCTCGCCTCCCACCGGGAGGCGGCTTCGGGCACTCCCACGCGAGAACTTGGCGGACGGCGGCGCGCGGCGGCGGGTGGCTGCTTCTCCGGGCTGCGCACCGAGCGATTCAGACGGCGTCATTCCCCCTGCGGCCCCGTGCCCCCACCGGGCTAGCTTGACTGGCGGCCCGGGGAGCGGCCCCGAGGCCGGACCGAGGGGAAGACATGGCGAACGCGGACTTCCGGCCCAGGACTTCGATCCGCCGGAACCAGGCCTGGACATCCGGTGACGGCAACACCCTTCTGCGGCTGCAGGAGGACGGCAACTTCGTCGTCTACCGCCACGGCAAGGCGGCCTGGCAGGCCGAGAACGTCCACCCGAACGGCGAGACGGCCGCCTTCGAGATGGACGGCGACCTCGTCGTCTACGACTCCAACGGCAAGCAGATCTGGCACTCCGACACCACCGGGAACCACGGGGCCACGTTCTCCGTGCAGGACGACGGCAACGTCGTCATCTACAACACCAACGGCCGTCCGATCTGGGCGACCAACACCGCTGGCTGAGCCCGACATCACCCGGGGTGCCCGCCGGAGCACGTGCCGCGCCGGTCCGACCCCATGGCGAGCCCCTGTCGACGGTCCGCGACCGAGCGGCGGCAGGGGCTCGCGCGCGTGACGGGCCACCCCCTCCCCCAGGCCGTCAGGGGCGGTCGCCGAGCGCTTCCGCCATCCGGTCGAGGTCGGCGAGGAGGGCGGTCAGGCGCTGTTGCGGAATGGCGTCGATCATGCGCCGTTCGATGGCGTAGACGGCGCCGCGGGCCGCGTGGAGACGGTCACGGCCCGTTTCGGTCAGGGTGGCGGGGAGGGCGCGTCCGTGGTCCGTGGTGCGGGGCCGGGCGACCAGTTCCGCGTCCTGCAGACCGCGGAGCACGACGTTCATGGACTGCCGCGTGACGAACGTGCCGCGGGCGAGGTCGGCGTTGGACAGGCCGGGCTGCTCGTCGAGCAGTTCGAGACAGGCGTACTGCGGGACCGTCAGGCCGTACTCGCGCAGCGCCCTGTCCATGGCGCCGCGCAGGGCGGCGGCGGAGCGTTTGAGGCGGTACCCCACGTGCTCGGTGACGTCCTGGGCGGGGTGCGGCGGTGCCACGGGCTTCCGGTCGTTCATGTCAGGAGTTTGACACAGGTTCCCGTCGTACGTACATTCTCGACGCCGAAGCCCTGCCACACGACACCTCGTGCCATTCCCTATCACCCTATGTCACCACGTGACGCTGTGATCGTGCCGCGCGCGGGCCGCCGGTCCGTTCGCAGGGCCCGCCGCCGCCCTGGCGTACCGCTGGGCCAGTTCCTCACATGCCGCGGTGAGTTCCGGCGGGCCGATCACCTCGATGTCGCAGCCGAACGTGCCGATCAGGGCCGCCAGCCCCGGCCAGGACCACGCGCCGAGGCTGAGCCGGCAGCGGCTCGGGCCGACTTCTTCGACCACGGCGCCACCGGGTGCCCAGCGGGCGACGACCGCGGCGGGGGCGTCGAGGATCACTTCACCGTGGCAGCACCACTGGTCGGGGGTGTCTCCGCGGTCCAGCTGGCCGATGACGAACGTCGTGACGTCCGTGCCGGGCAGCTCCCGTGACGTGAAGCGGAGACCGGTGGGGGCGTGCGGCGTGATCCGGTCGACCCGGAAGGTGTGCCAGTGGGAGCGCGCCACATCCCACGCGACGAGGTACCAGCGGCCCGACCACATGACGAGGTGATGCGGCTCCACACGCCGCGACCGCTCCGGGCCTGGCCCACGGCTGTCCGCGTAGTCGAACCCGAGCACCTCGCAGTGGCGGACGGCGGTGCCCACGGCGAGTAGTACCCGGGGGTCCACCGGCGGCGCCGCGAGGTCCCAGGCGTTGTCGATCGAGGTCACCCGTACCGCGTCGACCCGTTGCCGCAGCCGCTGCGGCATGACCTGGCGGACCGTGGCCAGGGCACGCGCGGCCGCCTCCCCGAGACCGGCCACCGTGGAGGGGGCGGTCTGCAGCGCGACGGCGACCGCCATGGCCTGTTCGTCGTCGAACAGCAGGGGCGGGACCTTCGCCCCCGCGTCCAGGCGGTACGCGCCGCCCGGCCCCTTTCTCACGCGTACGGGGTAGCCCAGTTCCCGCAACCGGTCGATGTCCCGGCGCACGGTGCGCGGGCTCACCTCCAAGCGCTCCGCCAGCACCGATCCCGGCCATTCGCGCCGGGACTGGAACAGGGAGAGCAGGAGGAGCAGCCGTGCCGACGTCTCTGCCATGGCGCAACCCTGTCAGAGCCTGTCTTTGAACCCCCGCCTGCGCCCCGACGCCCGGCACGCACGCTCGCCGCACGGCGTCCCAGGACAGGTGGCTCCGCCACATGACCTGGGGCGCCGCACGCCGATCGCACGCACCGACCGCCGCTGCGCCCGCCCTTCGGGCGGACGACGGGGGTTCAAAGACAGGCTCTCAGGAATAGCGGCCGTTATGTGGCCGGTACTCCTGTAACGCTGACCTTCATGACCACTCCTTCCGACATGGGCGGCGGCGCGACGGCGGCCGCCCCGACAGATCAGGCGGCGTTGCCGCGCACTCCACACCCCTCACGAACGTCACCCCGGAAGGACGCCTCGGCGTCCGGTCCGGGAGGCGGGCGAGGACAAGAGCCGCGACCGGATGCGGGGGCGGCCGTCGTCTCCGGTCCCTCGGCGGTGGTCGCCCTCGTCGTGGTGCTCGTCGCCTCGTTCATGGAACTGCTCGACGCGACGATCGTCACGGTCGCCGCCCCGGCGATCGCCGAAGGGCTCGGGGCCGGCGAGGCCACGCTGCAGTGGACGGTCGCCGGGTACACCCTCGCGCTCGGCGCCGGGCTGATCACCGGCGGGCGCGTAGGTGACCAGTTCGGGCGGCGGCGCGTCTTCCTCATCGGGCTGGCGGCGTTCGCGGCCGCCTCGGCGGCCTGCGCGCTCGCGCCGGACCCGGTGGTCCTGGTCGCCACCCGTGTCGGTCAGGGCCTGGCGGGCGGCCTGATGGTGCCGCAGGTGTTCGGCATCATCCGGTCGTCCTTCGCGCCGGCCGCCCGGGCGAAGGCGTTCGGCGCGTACGGTGCGGTGCTCGGGCTCGCGTCCGTGGCGGGTCCGCTGCTCGGCGGCCTGCTCGTCGACGCGGACGTGCTCGGTCTGGGCTGGCGGACGATCTTCTGGGTGAACGTTCCCGTCGCGGTCGTCGGTTTCGTGCTCGGCGTACGGTTCCTGCCCGAGTCGAACGCTTCGTCGCGGCCCCGGCTGGATCTCCCCGGCGCGGCGCTCGCCGCGGCGGCCGCGGTGTGTGTCCTGCTCCCCCTGGTCCAGGGCCACGACTGGGGCTGGCCCTGGTGGGGCTTCGCCCTCCTGTCCCTGTCCGTGCCGGTCACGGCCCTCTTCCTCCGGCGGGAACGCCGCTTGGTCGCGCGCGGTGACCAGCCCGTCCTCGATCCGGGGCTGTTGCGCGTACGGGCCTTCCGCAGCGGTCTGGCCGCCTCCGCGCTGTTCTTCGGCGCCCTCGGCTCGTTCTTCCTGCTGCTGTCGCTCTATCTCCAGTACGGCACCGGACGCTCGGCCCTGGAGGCCGGATTGATCATCCTTCCTTACGCGATCGGCTCGACCCTCACGTCCGGGATCGGTGTACAACTGGCCGCTCGCGTCGGCCGTTTGCTGCTCGTGACCGGTTCGCTGGTCCTCGCCGCCTCGCAGCTGTTCCTGCTGCTCGTCGTACGGGACGGGGCCGCACCCTCGTACTGGCACCTGGCGTTGCCGCTGTTCATCGGCGGACTCGGGCTGGGCCTGACATCGCCCTCGCTGGTCAACGTCGTTCTCGCCGGCGTCCCCGCGCGGGACGCCGGTGCCGCCGGCGGCGTGCTCACCACTGTCGGCCAGGTCGGCAACGCGGTGGGAGTGGCCGTTCTGGGTGTGGGGTTCTTCGCCGAACTGGACGCATCGTCCGCGGCGAGGGCCTCGCCGCTGACGGCTTACGGAGACGCGTTCTCCTCCGTCCTCCCCTGGCAGATCGCGTTCTATGCGGCGGCGGCAGCGCTGATGCTGCTGCTCCCGAAGCACACGGACGCCCTGGGATCTCCCACGAAGGCGTAAGAGCCTGTCTTTGAACCCCCGCCTGCGCCCCGACGCCCGGCACGCACGGGCGGAGCGGCGGTGGCCGGGTTACGCGTGGGAGCAGCACGCGCAACCCGGCCGTACGGCGTCTTGTGGGGCGGCTGGCCAGGGGCGGGGTGCGCCGTCGATGATTTCTGCGCCCCCCGATGAGCACTCGTGCTCCGGTACGCGCATCGTGCGCCCGCTCTACGCGTCAGAGGCTTCGACGTAACCGTTCCTAGGGGGTTTTGTGATGTTTTTGTAGGCGCACCCTGTCCTCGGGGGTGTCATGTACTTCAGGGGCCGGGGGGAAGGGCATCATGAGTGGCAACCGGTACGGCGCCCAGGCCATCCAGAGGCCCGACGGCAGCTGGTCGTGCAACTGCGAGGCATCCGGATGACAGAGAAGCATGGTGTCCCGACGGAAGAAAGTGCGGGGGCGGCCGAACCGCTGTCCGTGTACTTCACCTCCGCCACGTGTCCGGAATGCCAGAGCGCGAACGACGGTCTCAACGGCCGTTTCGCCTGCGGCGCCTGCGGCACCACGTACGCACTGGAGCCGCCCACGCTCTGACTCCCGGGGCCTCAGGACTTCCGCCAGGGCCCGGCGCGGGCGGTGCGTCACCCTTCGGCCCGCTCCTGAGTGATGCTCCAGGCGTACTGCAGCCAGTCGGAGATCATCACGGTACTCAGTCCGCAGGCGACCAGCCGCGTGGCGCGCGGGGCGACGGCGTAACCGCAGACCAGTGACGTACCGATCCAGGCGGCGAGGCAGAAGGGGCAGGCGAGCAGCTCGCCGGTGGCCAGGCGCAGGCCGTGACCGCGGGGCTCGTCCATGACCTCACTGGCACTGACGGCCTCCTTGCGCCGGGTGAACGGCGCCCGCAACAGGCCGGTGATCTTGTCCTTCGCCAGCAGCCGCGACGCCTTGTACGTCGCCGCGCCCAGGAGCAGCACGTCCCACGGAGGGACACGGGAGGGCAGCGTACGTCCGGACTTCCGGAAGCCCAGCGCGAACAGGGCGGTGGCCGTCGTGTAGGTCCCGGCCAGCACGGCGTAACCGCGCAGGGGAATCTCCTCCCCCTGTGCGTACGTCCCGCCCACCGATTCCGCCCGGTCCCCGTGCCCGTGATCATCGCCGCCCTGCCGGCGCCCTTCCGGCGCCGGGCCGCCGCCCGCCGCGCCGACGCGGCCGGCCGTGCCGCCGGGTTTGCCTTCTTCCGGGAGCGGATTGAATGCCATGCTGCCTCCTAGGACGACGTCGCAGGCTGGACCGGTACCCCCGGAACCGCCCGGCGCACGTCGATGAGGCCGAGATCCGACCGAACGTGTCACCCGGGGGCGTACGTCCGCCCTAGAACCGGCGACGGCACGTCCACCCGCGGGCCCGGCGAGCGCCGCGCGACGCCCTTCCCGCCCCTTCGCCTACTGGGCCCACGGGGGCGGGAACGTCGCGTCCCCGAGCGTGGCCTGCATCCCGGCCGACGTGATGACATTGACGGTCGCGGGCGCATCGCCGTTGCGCAGGCACAGTTCCGTGTGGGCGGGCACGATGACGGCGTCACCGGGCCCGGCGGCGATCTCCTCGCCGCCCACGGTGGCCGCCATCCGGCCGTCCAGGACGACGAAGACCTCCTCGCGGTCCACACGGTGCGGCTCACTCGTGGCGCCGGGGGCCGCGTGCAGCGTCCAGACCGCCAGTTCCGTACTGCCGCGTGAGGGCACCGCGAGCGGGCGGAAGGTGAAGCCGGGGCGTTCAAAGGTCGGAGCGTCGGCTCCGGTGGCCAAAGGCATGGCAGATCCTCCACGGATGCGGTCGACAGGGGTCGGGCAACGGGGTCGGACAGGCTGATGGTCAACCCGGTTGACCACCTGAGGCTATGGCACCGCACCTCACATGGTCAACCACGTTGTCTACCGCTGTCGGACTGCCGCCGCCGTCGGTCGGCCGCGTCTGCCTGCGGACGGAGCGCCTACCGCTCCGGTGGTGGCCCGGCGTGAGCAGACGTCAGGAGGTGCGCGCCTTCATCTGGGCGCTGAGGTCCTTGAGCATCTGTATCAGGTCGGCGGTCTCCTCGGCGGGCGGCGCCTTCACCGACGCCTTGGTGCCGTAGTCGGAGTACTTCGAGGACATGCTGGTCGTGCCCTGCGGCGTCTGCACCCGCGTGTCCATCTTCACCGGGTACTCGTTCTCGTCGACCCAGACCTCGTAGTCGTAGCCCTTGATGCCGGTCTTCTGCATGTTCGCGAGCAGCTTCTCGCGGTCCTGGGGCGAGAGGGCTTCCATGCTCTTGCGGCCCTTGAGGGCCTCCTGGACCGTCAGCGATCCCCGGTAGTGCTCGACCTTCCGGCCGTCCACCTCGGCGGATCCCAGGTTCTTGATGTCCCGGGAGTTGAGCAGCATCGCGAGCTGCTGCGCCGGGTCCTGGTTCATGTCCTCCAGGCCGGCGGTCATCTGCTTGGCGAGCTTGCCGTCACCGGCCCCCGCCGCGGCCGCCTTCAGATCGATCTTGGCCCACTTCTTGTCACCGAGACCGGGCATCTGCTCGCCCATGCCCGTGCTCAGGTCCATGTAGGCGACGTCATCGGCCCAGATCACATGGTTCTTCTCGGCGCCATCGGCCGACGCCCCGGGCTTGCTCTCGCTCACCGTCACGTCCATCACCAGCGGGCCCCAGCCCATGACGCCGTTGATCCGCGTCTCGCCGCCGCCCTTCACCGACGCGGGCATCGACATGGTCATCGAGACCTTCGCGGACTTCGCCGCCGCGGTCTTCTTGTACGCCGCCGTGAGCGCCTTCACCGACGCGTCCTTGTCCTGGACCGGCTCGGCTTTCTGCTCGGCACCCTTGGCCGCCTTGGTCTTGTCGCCGCCGTCGTCGCAGCTCGTCAGACCCGCCACCACGGCCACAGCCGCCAGCGTCACTCCCACACGCCGCGCGATGTACTTCTGCACGTCCCACCCCTGTTGCTCCGCCGCGGCGTTTCTGTCGACCACGCCACCCAGGCCATTCCTGTCACTTACGCAACGCACAGTAATGCATAGGTCTGACATTCCGGTCCCCGCAGGGCAGACCCTGCCATCACTCCCCCGAGGGACGGCGGCGGCGATGCACGGGAGGACGGCGTCGCGAAGGACCACACGCCGCAGCCGCTCCGACGCTCCGATCAGGACCGCAGTCGCTCGGCCCAGGGGTGGGCCCCGTACGTATCGGTGATCGCGTCGGCGAGCCACCGCCGCTGCCGGTCCGTGAGTACGGGCAGCGCCGCGTCGAAGTCCGCTTCATTCTCGGGAAGTGGCGTGCGCGCCTTGGAGAAGAGCTGCACGTCCGGGGTCAGGAAGGGCACCCCGTCGGCGGAGCGGACACCCAAGGCGCCGATCGGTCTGCGTACGCGCGGGTTCCGGCTCGACACCCACTCCCGGCCCTGGCACGCGTCGAGCATGACCTGGACACGCCGGCTCACCGCCTGCCGACGGGTGCGACTGCGGGTTCGCGTCGGGCCGAGGCCATGGGGCTCGATGAATGTTCGGCACATCGGGACCGGCGCATCCGGCCCTCCGCCCGGCTGCTGCCGATGCTCCGCACGCTCCCGGTGCCGCCGGCGCCAGGGGCGTGTGTGCGGCAGCACAATGGGAACTGATTTTTGCGTACGTCGGCGGGGGCATGAGGCGGGCGTTGCCGGAGCACCCGGGAATTCGCGTGACCCACCTCCCGAACCGCTCCGACGAAAGGTGGCCGGCCATGACCTCGCCCGCCGCGGGTTCCCACTACCATCTGCTCGCCCTCCCCGGGCACGCCCCGACAGCCGCCGCACGCCTGGGCAGGGCCGTCCGGTTCGGCGCGACGACCCCGATGATCCTGGTGGACGTGGCGTCGGCCGCCGATCTGGACGTCGAGGCGCTGGGCGCGCTGGCCCGCCTGTCGATGCTGCTGCGCTCGACCGGGGGCGGGGTGGTGCTGATCGGCGCCGGTGCCGCGACCCGCCAGCTGACCGCCCGTACCGGTACCGCCTGGCTCCTGCCCGTCCACCGCGATGTCGAGTCCGCGGTGGCCGCCCTGCCCGCTTCCGGACAGCCCTGGACGGTCACCGAACTGGCTCCGGGGTGCGGCAGCGCCTTACCCGAGGCCGTGGAGGGAGGCTGAGAACCCGCCTGCGAACCTCCCTCGGCCTCCCGCCTCGCTATACGCCGTCGTCGAGGGCGTACAGGTCGCGGCTGCGCGGCAGGCCTTCGACCAGGTCCAGCATCGCCTCATGGAGCAGGCCGTTGGTGGCCAGCACCGTCATGTCGCCCTCCAGCACGGACCCGCCGCCCAGGTCGGTCACCCGGCCGCCGGCCTCCGACACGATGACCGGCATGGGGGCCACGTCCCAGTAGCCCATCGGCGGCCCGGCGATCACCAGGGCGTCCGCGCGGCCGGTGACGAGGTCCACGATGCAGCCCATCGAGGCCATCAGGAAGACCTGACGGTGGAGCGCGGTGAGGAGTTTCTCCGGCCAGCCGGCCGGGTTGAGCGCCTGGGTCCTCGCGCCGCGCACGCTGGTCCGCTCGGTGACCCGGGCGCGACGACCCGACTTCAGGTCCGGGTTCTCCCCGGTCAGCACCCAGCAGCCCAGGCCCCGCCCGGCTACGACCAGCTGCCGGCTCATGGGCATGTTGATCACCCCGACAGCAGGACCGTGCTCGTCCTCGTACGCGATGTCGTTCGAGAACAGTGGCCACCGGCGGGCGAACCCTGTGGTGCCGTTGATGGGATCGATGATCCACCGTCTCCCTGACGTCCCGGCCGTCGAGCCCGTTTCCTCCCCGTAGATGCCGTCCTCCGGCAGCCGGCGGGCCAGCTCGTTCCTGACCAGCTCCTCTACCGCGAGGTCGATCTCGGTGACCTCGCTGCCGTCTTCCTTCCGATGGCTGCCCCACTCCCCGAAGAATCCCCGCGCGGACACCTGCCCGGCACGCGTGGCCAAGTCGACAACGAAGGAAAGGAGCTCTCGATCAGCGGGCGGGGCGTCGAATATGTGATCCATCCGGTGAGCCTGCCACGACTCCCGGCACCACAACGCATTGCCCCTCAACCGACCGGTGCAGAACGGCGATCGGAGTCGCCCACGTCGGCGCAAAGACGGGTTCTGAGCGGCGGCGGCCCCGGAGAGTGCAGGGTCGCCCGGGGCAAGGTAGACGCGCGCGGGTGAGAATCGGCGGATGGACATCCGGCAGCTGGAGTACTTCCTCGCGATCGTCGACCAGGGCGGCTTCCACCGGGCCGCCGCGGCCCTGTACGTCTCCCAGCCGTCGCTGTCCCAGTCGGTCCGGGCACTCGAACGCGACCTGGGCAGCGACCTCTTCCACCGGATCGGCCGACGCGCGGTGCTCACGGAGGCGGGCCGGGCCCTGATCGAACCGGCCCGTGCGGCGGTCCGCGGCCTGGCGAGCGCGCGGGCCAGTGTCACGGCGGTGCACGAACTGCGTACCGGCCGGGTGGACGTGGCCGCGATGCCGTCCCAGGCGGTGGAACCCCTGACCACGATGATCCGTGCCTTCAGCGGCCGTCACCCGGGGGTGTCCGTGGTGATCAAGGCGGCGTTCACCTCCCGGGACGTGGTCGAGATGGTCCGTACCGGCGCGGTCGAACTCGGACTGCTGGCCACCGCGGGCCCGTTGCCGGACCGGGAGGTGGTGTCACTGCCCGCCGGGGAGCAGCGCTTCGTGCTCGTGGCCTCCCCCGACGGGCCGTTCGCCGGGCGGCGCGAGGTGGCCTGCGAGGAACTGGCGGGACAGCGGCTGATCGTGGGGCAGCGGGGCACCGGGATGCGCGCGTACGTGGACGGTCTGTGCGAACGGGGTGTCGCGTGCACCATCGCCGCCGAGACCGAACACCGGGTCGCCCTGCTCCCGCTGGTGCTGGCCGGGGTGGGGTCGGCGGTGGTGACGGAGTCCTGGCGGGCCATGGCCGAACGGGCCGGCGCCCGGGTGCTGGACATCGAGCCGCGGACCACGCTGAACATCGGGCTGGTCAGCCGCCGCACCGGGCTGTCACCGGCCGCGCGGGCCTTTGTGACGGCGGCCCTGCCCGGGGCCGCCGACTGACGCCCGCGCACGTTCCCGCCACCCACCGTACCCGGCCCCGGCCGGGTCCCACGTCCGCTGATAGTCCCGGCTGATCAGGCAGATCACCACTACGTCTTGGACGCTCCACCAACCCCGTTGCTGCAATCGGACGCATGACGAACCACCGCATTGCCCTGATCCCCGGCGACGGCATCGGCACGGAGGTGCTGCCCCCGGCGCGGCAGGTGCTGGACGCCGTCGGCCGCCGCCACGGCTTCGCGTTCTCCTACACCTCGTACGACGACTGGTCCTGCGCGCGCTACCTGCGCGAGGGCGCGATGATGCCCCCGGACGGCCTGGACCGGCTGCGCGACAAGGACGCCGTGCTGCTCGGCGCGGTCGGCAGCCCGGACGTACCGGACCACGTCTCGCTGTGGGGGCTGCTGATCCCCATCCGCCGCGGCTTCCGCCAGTACGTCAATCTGCGGCCGGTGCGCGTCTTCGAGGGGATCGACAGTCCCGTGCGGGGCGCTGCGGCCGGGGAGGTGGACTTCGTCGTCGTGCGGGAGAACGTCGAGGGTGAGTACAGCGAGATCGGCGGGCGCCTGCACCGCGGGTTTCCCGAGGAGGCGGCCGTGCAGGAGTCGGTGTTCACCCGGGCCGGGGTGACGCGGGTGCTGGACTACGCCTTCGAGCTGGCCGCGAGCCGCCGGGGCAGGCTCACCTCGGCCACCAAGTCGAACGGCATCGTGCACACGCTGCCCTTCTGGGACGAACTGGTCGCCGAACGCGGTGCCGCCCGCCCGGAGGTGGCGTGGGACCAGGAGCACATCGACGCGCTGGCAGCCAAGTTCGTGCTCGAACCGGCACGTTTCGACGTGGTGGTGGCCTCCAACCTCTTCGGCGACATCCTCAGTGACCTGGCGGCCGCCGTGGCGGGCTCCATCGGCATCGCGCCGGCCGCCAACCTCAACCCGGAGCGCGAGTTCCCCTCGATGTTCGAGCCGGTGCACGGCTCGGCGCCCGACATCGCGGGGCGCGGCATCGCCAACCCGCTGGGCGCGGTCTGGTCCGCCGCCCTGATGCTGGAGCACCTCGGACACCCGGGAGCGGCCAAGGAGGTCACCGACGCCATCGCGGCGGTCCTCGCCAAGACGGACGTCCGTACGCCCGACCTGGGCGGTTCCGCCACCACCGCGGAGTTCACCGAGAAGCTCCTCGAACTGCTCTGATCCGCCCGCCCTTTCGCGGGTTCGTTCTTTCGCGGTCCTGCCCCCGCATCCTGCTGTGCCCGTTCCCCGACGAGGTGATACGCCATGGCACCACCCGAGCCCGCCACACCGGCCTCCCCTCCGATCGCTGCTCCCGGTCCGGCTCCGACCAGGCCCTGGTACCGGCAGCTCTACTTCTGGGTGCTGACCGCGATCGTCACCGGCATCGCGACCGGCTGGCTGTGGCCCGCGGCCGGAGCGGCGCTGGGCCCGGTCGGCACCACCTTCGTGGCGGCGATCAAGATGCTCATCGCGCCGATCGTCTTCCTGACCGTCGTGGCCGGGATCGGCAGCGTCGACAGCCTCGGCCGGGTGGGCCGCGTCGGTCTGAAGTCGCTCGCCTACTTCCAGGCGGGCACCCTGCTCGCCCTCCTTTCGGGCCTGCTCGCCGTCAACGTCTTCCGGCCCGGTGCCGGCGTGCACGCCCACCCCGGCGATCTGCGTCTGGAAGGCGACGCCGCCCGGTACGCGGAGAGCGGGTCGGGGCAGAGCTGGTGGCACCTCCTCACCGACCTGGTGCCGTCCAGCGCGGTCGGCGCCTTCACCGAGGGCAACATCCTCCAGGTCATCTTCCTCTCGGTGCTCTTCGGTGTGGCCTTGAAGACGGTGGGCCCCGTCGGGCAGCCGATCGTGGACGGTGTGGCGCGGCTCAGCGCCGTGGTCTTCAAGATGCTGCATTACGTCATGCTGGCCGCCCCCGTCGGCGCGTTCGGCGCGATGGCGTACACCATCGGTACGTACGGCATCTCCACCCTCACCAGCCTCGGCCGGCTCATCGCCCTTTTCTACGGAACGTCCCTGTTCTTCGTCGTCGTGGTCCTCGGCGGTGTCACCACGCTGCTGAGAATCAGCATCTTCCGCCTGCTGTACTACCTGCGCGAGGAGTTCCTGCTGGTCCTGGGCACTTCGTCCTCCGAGAGCGCGCTCCCCCGGCTCATGGCGAAGCTCGAAGGGCTGGGCATCCGGCGCGACATCGTCGGGCTGACCGTCCCCACCGGCTACTCCTTCAACCTCGACGGCAGTTCGATCTACCTCTCGCTGGCCGCCGTGTACCTCGCCCAGGCCACCGACACCCCGCTCGGCCTGGGGCAGCAGCTGGGCCTGCTCGCGGTCATGCTGCTGACCTCCAAGGGCTCCGGCGGCGTCACGGGAGCGGGCTTCATCGCCCTGGCCGCCACCCTTTCGACCGTCGGTACGGTCCCGGCCGCGGGCATCATGCTGATCTTCGGCATCGACAAGTTCATGTCCGAGTGCCGGGCCCTGACCAACCTCGCGGGCAACGGCGTCGCCACCCTCGTCGTCGCCCGATGGGAACGTGTGCTGGACAGCGCTCGGGTCAACCGGGTCCTGCGTACGGGCAGGCCGCAGCCGGCGGCCCCGGAGCCGCGGCGCGCAACTGAGAGGGCCGCCCGGTCCCGGGCGGCCCTCGGTGTGCGGAAATCCTGACGCATGTGCTGATCGGACTCGTCATGGCTACGGTGCGAGGCGCCTTTCCATCAGGTCAGCGAGTTTGCCGGTCTTGGGGGGGGCGGCGTCGGCCGGTCGCGGTGCTCAGCAGGGCCGGGCGAACCAGACCGGCGTCCAGCCGGCGGTGCCGGAGCTGAAGGCGCCGCCGGTGTTCCAGCGCTCGCTGCGGTCCTTGTTGTAGAAACGGCCGACGGTGCCCGGCGTCTGGTTGTTGACCCAGGTGCCGTCGCCGACGAGGTTGGGCAGCTGGTAGAAGCCGCAACGGTAGTAGTCGAAGCTGTTGCCGTTGCCGCCCGCGCCGTTGGCCCAGCCGCACAGGTGTCCGTAACCACACGCGGGCTTGACGTCGCCCTTGGACGGACCGGCCGCCAGGTCCTGCGCGTACTTCTGGCCGGGGGCCCGGACGAGCATGCTGCCGCCGGGTACGAGGATCTTGTTGGCGGAGACCTGCTTGCCGCCCAGGTCGGCGACATAACCGTCGACCTGCGACTGGAGCCGCGCGGACTGGGCGTCGGTCAGGCCGGCCCGCTCGGCCTGCGCGGCATAGGTGGTCGGCGCACCGGTGCCGGCGGAGGCCGTGCCGGTGATGCCGAAGACCGATGCCGCGGCGAGTGGCCGGCGGCGAGGAACATCGCGGATCTTCTGCGTAAGGCCATGGGGGATCTCCTACGGGGTCCGGGTGGGCGAGCCGGTACCGTCCGGCTCTCCCGACCAAGGTGCCCCGGAGGGCCAACGGCGGACCACCCGATTCAGGTCCACCTCCCGCACCCGTGCCACCACGTCACGACCGTTCCCGGGAGCGGGTGCTGACCAGTCCGGATGTGCCGGGCGCCGTCGGGGGCGCGGCTGCCCGGCGCACCACGCCGCCCACGGTGACCAGCGGTACGTTACGCCGCACCGACGCCCGAAAACGTCACTTGCGGCATCCCGGAAATTCGGTCACAACCCGGTCGGCGGTCTGTACGCCGCCTGATGTTCACCCCGGCGGCATGCCGTGGAATGCCGTGGGGCGACCTTGAAGTCCGGCCGTCCGTCGTGCCGTTCACTCGAAGCCCAGGCCCGGCTCCACTCCGGTCAGCTCGCAACTGGCGTCCCACAGCCGTGACGCGACGGCGGTGTCCTTCAAATGGTCCCACAGCGACTCGGCCCGCGGCTCGCCGCGCAGCCCGAAGGCCCGGGGCCCCCACAACTGACCGCCCGTCGCCCCCGGGTCGAGCACGGCCCGCACCACGGGCCACGCGCCGGCGTCCTTGCCCTGGACGAGCAGTCCCGCGGGCAGGGCACGCAGCCGCTCGCCGGATGTCCGCACGTGCACCGGCGGGCGCGAGGGAGTGAGGGAGTCCAGTGCGCCGCCGGGATGGGCCACCAGGCTGCGCACGGGGCTGCCGATGGCCCGCAGCCGGCGGTCGAGGGCGAAGCCGAAGTGCATCTGCGCCAGCTTCGAGCGGCCGTAGGCCCGCTTCGGCCGGTAGTCCTCCCCGGCGGACTGCAAATCGTCCGGGTCCAGCCGTTCGGACTTCGCCGCGAAGCTGCCGACGGTCACCACGCGCGCGGCCGGCGCGGCCGTGAGCAGGGGCGCGAGCCACCGGGTCAGGGCGAAGTGGCCGAGGTGATTGGTCCCGAACATCAGCTCGTGACCGTCCGCGGTCACCCGCCGGGGCGGATCGTCGAGCGCCACCCCGGCGTTGTGGACCACCGCGTCGAGGCGGTCGGCTGCGAGGGTGTCCACGGCGGTCTTGAGTGACGGCAGGTCGGCCAGGTCCAGCAGGATGTGGCGTACGTGTGCGTCGGGGACGCGGGAGCGGATGCAGTCTGCCGCGGCGGCTGCCTTGGTGCGGTCGCGGCTGCCGAGGACGACGGTGGCCCCCGTCGTGGCGAGCTGTTCCGCGGTGAAGTAGCCGATGCCCGCGTTGCCGCCGGTGATCAGGAAGGTCTTGCCCTCGACGGGCGGCAGCCGGTGCACGTCCCATTCCCGGGACGGCGGCCGGTACCGGCTCCGGTTCGGAGACTGACTCGGGGGCTGGTTCTCGGCAGGCATGGTGACTCCTCGGTCGCGTCCGGTGGGCCGCCGCGGCGGCGGGCGGTCCCGCTCCGGCGCCGGGCCACCCCGTACGCCAAGATCGCAGCGGCCTCCGACACGCCACCGACACGGCCCCTGCACGCGCCCGTCACCGCGCCGACGGGCGTGATCCGGGCCGGTTGCCGGGGGATGCGAGGATGGGCCGTATGGACATCCTGCGCAGGAACAACGTCACCGTCACCGGTAACCCGCAGGGGCCGGTGGTGGTGCTGGCGCACGGCTTCGGCTGTGACCAGAACATGTGGCGTCTGACGGTGCCTGCCCTGACCGATGCCTACCGGGTGGTGCTGTTCGACTACGTCGGCTGCGGCCGCTCCGACCTGTCGGCGTTCCAGGAGGAGCGTTACGCCTCCCTCGACGGCTACGCCCAGGACGTGCTGGATGTCGCCGAGGCCCTCGACCTGCGCGACGCCACCTTCGTCGGCCACTCGGTCAGCGCCATGACCGGCGTGCTCGCCGCCCGGCGGGCCCCGGAGCGCATCGGCGCCCTCGTGATGGTCGCCCCGTCCCCGCGCTACATCGACGACGAGGGCTACCACGGCGGGTTCACCGCCGAGGACATCGACGAGCTGCTGTCCTCGCTGGACTCCAACTACCTGGGCTGGTCGGCCGCCATGGCACCGGTGATCATGGGCAATCCGGACCGTCCCGAGCTGGGCGAGGAGCTGACCAACAGCTTCTGCGCCACCGACCCCGACATGGCCCGCGTCTTCGCCCGTACCACCTTCCTGTCCGACTCCCGCGACGATCTGAAGACGGTCGGGGTGCCGACGCTGGTGCTGGAGTGCGCCCAGGACGTGATCGCCCCGCGCGAGGTGGGCGCGTACGTGCACGGACGGGTCCCCGGCTCGAAGCTGATCACTCTGGACGCCACCGGCCACTGCCCGCACCTGTCCGCGCCCGAGGCCACCAACGAAGCGATCACCGGCTTCCTGGCGGGGCTGCGGTCATGAGCCGCCCCACCGGCCAGGAGGGCCCCGATCCGCACGGGGCGGGCGGCGACGGCAGCACGGACGCCGCGTTCGCCGCCCTGCTGGAGGACAGCGCCGAGGAGCTGTACGACTCCGCCCCGTGCGGCTATGTGTCGACGCTGATGGACGGCACCATCGCGAAAATCAACGCGACGCTCCTGGACTGGCTCGGCCTGGCCCGGGAGGCGGTGGTGGGGCGGATGCGGTTCACCGACCTGCTCACGGTGGGCGGCAAGCTCTACCACGAGACGCACTTCGCGCCGCTGCTGCGGATGCAGGGCGAGATCAACGGCATCGCGCTGGAGGTCCGGCGCGCCGACCGCACGCGGATACCGGTCCTGGTCTCCTCGACCGTCAAGTTCGGCAGCGAGGGCGAGCCCCTGCTGATCCGTACCACCCTCTTCGACGCACGGGACCGCCGCGCGTACGAGGAGGAGCTGCTGCGGCGCCGGCAGGAGGCGGAGGAGGCCCGTAAGCGGGCGGAGGCCGACCGTGCCCGGCTGCAGGAGGCGCTGGCCGCCCTCCAGCAGAGCCTGCTACCGGCCGTGCTGCCCGACATACCCGGCCTCGAAGTGGCCACGTACTACCACACCGCCTCTCCCGACCGGCTCGGCGGCGACTTCTACGACCTGTTCGCGCTGGACGGCAAACGCTGGGCGTTCTTCCTCGGCGACGTGAGCGGCAAGGGCCCCGGGGCCGCCGCCCTGACCTCGCTGACCCGCTACACCCTGCGCGCCGCGGCCCTGCACGACCCGGACCCGGTGGCCGCCCTGGCCACCTTGAACACGGTGCTGCACGAGCGGTACAGCGGCGGCGACCCGCGTTACTGCACCGCCATATTCGGCGTACTGGAGCCGGACCAGGCCACCGGAGAGGTGACCGTACGGATCGCCTCCGGCGGCCACCCTCCGGCACTGATCCTGCGCGCGGGCGGCGGGTGCGATTTCCTGCCCACCCCGGGCGGGCTGCTCGTCGGCATCCTGCCCGACCCGCGTTTCACCACCGCCACCACCACTCTCGCGCCGGGCGACAGTCTGCTGCTCTACACCGACGGCATCACCGAGGCACGTACCGGTCCCGACCGCGCTCTGTACGGGGACGACGCGCTGCGTACGTTCGCCACCGGCCACGCCGGGTCGCCGCCGCACGCCGTGATCCAGGCGCTGAGCGGGCTGCTGGACGGCTTCGGCGACGGCCTGGACGACGACACGGCCCTGCTCGCTCTCGGAGTTCCGGCCGGCGCCCGGCCCTGAACCCCGCCCCCTGCCCCTGTCCCTTCGACCCCACCCCAGAGATGAGCTCGCTGACGATAACCCCCCGAGACGCCGCCACCGGTCCCCTGCTGGAGATCGCCGGTGATCTCGACTACGACCACGCCGACGAGCTGCGCTCCGTCGTCGCCGACCTCCCCCTGGAGCCGGGCCAGCGCCTGGTGCTCGACCTGGGGGCGATGGAGTTCTGCGACTCCAGCGGCATCACCGCCCTGCTGGCCGCCCGCCATCGCGCCATCGCCGCCGAGGCGGACGTCGTGCTGGCCGCCGTGCCCGCCAACACGTTGCGCGTGCTGCGTTACGTCGGCCTCGACCAGGTCTTCACCTGCCATCCCGACAGCGAGGTCGCGACCACGCCCTGACGCGGGGCGGGTCCTGCCGGAGAGCACGCAGCCACACATCACATTGCCCGACTTATCAACGTTTACTCCTCCCTGTGGGGGCGCTCCGGTGCCGGGTGTGAACGAGCTGATCGCCCTGCTGCGCCCGGTACTCGCGCGGCTGGCCCGCGACACCTTCCGCGGCCTCGCCGCCTTCTCCCTGCCCGGCGACGACGCCTGCTCCCGCGCGCAGGGCACCCCGCGCGGCCGGGCGGGCGGGGTCGCCGCCGAGGCCGGCGAACTCGTCGCGTCCGCGTTCGACCAGTACGTACCGTTCCCGCAGGAAGTGGCCCGGCCACTGGCCATGGCGACGGCAGACGTGGGCATCGCGCTGCCGCGCCGGCTGCCGCTGGAGCTGGGACGGCTGGACGCCGCGCTGCGCCTGCTGCTGCGCGGCGACGAGAAGACCCCCCTGTCGCTCGTCACGGCCGTGCTCCTCGGTCTGCTCGCCACACGGGTGCGTCCGGTAGCGCTCGACGGTCCTTTCCTCTCCCCGTTCTGCCGGCTGTCCTACCGCGACAAGACCCGCGTGTTCGAGCTGCTGGAGCACACCGACTCCGACCTCGTCGCCCTGCTGGACACGCACCTGCCGCAGCCGCTGCGCGGTTCCGTGTCCGGGCTGCTGAAGTACCTGGGCAGCGGGCTGCTGGCCGTCACCTCGTTCGGCTGCTTCACCGAGCAGGCCGTGTGGGACGCCGGCCGGCGCGGCATCACGGCGCTGCCCGTCGGCTGGCAGCTCACCGGCTACGACGGCCGGGCCGACGGGCGCGCCGACTTCAAGGGTTACTACCAGGGCCGCAAGGAGGCCGTCCGTGCGTGATGTCATCGTCGTCGGCGCGGGCGGCGGCGGCCCGGTGGTCGCCAAGGAACTCGCGGACGTCCGGACGGCTCCGATGGGCACCAAGGAAGAGGTCTATTTCCGGGGGTGCGAAACGCTCGGGATTCCCGTCCAGACGGCCCTGACCACCACCGGCCACTCCTACCGGCCGCAGCAGAACGCCATCCTGCCGCCCGGCGGCCACGCCGGACACACCGAGGACCCCCGGCTGCTGGTCTTCCCACGATCAACCGGCTGTACGTTCTGCGGCCACTGCGCCCAGGGCTGCATGGAGCCGGTCCGGGCGCCGCGCAACCGGTTCGCCAAACGGTCGACGGACAACAGTTACGTCCCCATGGCACTGACCGCCGCCGCCTGGGCACCCGGCGGCAGAGCCGCCGAACTGGTCACCGACGCGTTCGTGACCCGCGTGCACACCGAGGCGGGCGCGGCGACCGGCGTCACCTGGCGCACCGGCGCGACCGGCGAGTCGCACCGGGAGGACGCCCGGGCAGTGGTCCTGGCCGGAGGCTGTACGGAGAATCCGCGGCTGTGCCACAACAGCGGCCTGCCCGACCCGAACGGCTGGGCCGGCCGCGGACTCACCGACCACCACCTCGACTTCGTCATCGGCGTCTTCGACCACGACGTCGGCAACAGCCGCGGCCCCGGTTCCGCGGCCCGGTGCGAGTTCCCCGGCCGCGGCGCGCTGGAGCAGACCGGTCTCCCGCCCGCGCTCCAGGCCCTGGTCCTCACCACGTCCGACAGCGGCATCCGTGGCGCCCACGCCAACGGCCGTGGCCTGCGCGGCCCCTGGGACGGGCCCACCGGCCGCGTCCACGGGCCCCGGCTCGCCGACCTGCTGAAGGACGGCGGACACGACCGGCTGCTCAATGTCCTGATCCTCACCGAAGACGATGTCGAACCCGGCAACCGCGTCCTTCCCTCCGCGTTCCCGGCCGACGCCCACGGCCCCGTACCGAAGGTCGAGGTCCACCACCGCCGCCGCAGCGCCCGTACGCTCGCCAACCGCGAGTTCCTGGCCCGCAAGGCGACCGCGCTGCTCCGGGGCGCGGGCGCCCGCACGGTGCTGCGGATCGACACGTTCCCGATTCCGCTGCACGTCCACTCCTCCATGCGCACGGGCCTGGACCCCCATACCTCCGTACTGGACACCGACTGCCGCAGCCGGGCCGTCGACCGGCTGTACGTCGCCGACAACTCCGCGCTCGCCAACTCCCTGGGCGGCCCGAACCCGCCCCTGACCGCCCAGGCCCTCGCGACCCGCACCGCCGAGCGGGTCTTCGGACAGGTCTTCGGCGGGGATCCCTGGGTCCGCACCGGCTCGCCCGTCGAGTCGACCGACGTACGGATCAGCCGCCGCCTCGCCGAACTGGGCCTGTGAACCGCCACGTCCACACGGTGTCCCCCTCGGCGTTCACTCGTTTGAAGGAGGACAGCGCCCTGCAGCCCTCAGCCCTCGGGAGGCACCCCGCTCCATGGTCACGTCGCAGCGCCGCTCTCCGGACGGCCGTGAACGGATAACGCTCGACGAAGCCGAGGCCGGCCTCGTCGAGCACTACACCGCGCTGGTCCGGCTCGCCTACCTCACGCTGCCGCCCTCGCTCAGCAGGCACCGCAGAGTGCTGACCGCCCACGGCCTGGTGCAGCGCGCACTGCCCGGGTTCCGCCTGCGGAAGGCCGTTTCGCGGGAACCGGCCCAGCGCCCGGGGCCGGAGCGGCTCGGCCCCGAACGGTTCGGGCCGGCGTGGGTACGGGAGCGCGTGCTGCGCGGGGCGCTGGCGTACGAGCGGCGCCCGCGCGGGTGGCCGGGGAGCCTGCCACCGCCACGTGCGCTGCGTCCCGCGCTGCCGGTGGTATGGGGACTGCGACTGTTTCCGCGCGCGGGCGGCCGGGAGGAGATCGCGCTGGGGCAGACCCTGTCCGGGCTGTCCGCCGACGTGCGGGCCGCGTTCGTGCTCTCCCGCGCGGACGAACTGCCCGACGCGCAGGTACGGGCCCTGCTCGGTGCCGCCGGCGTCGACCACCCGGACCGGGCCCTGCGGGTCGCACGGCAGCTGGACGCCCCGGCGGTCTCCGCCGCGCAGACCCTGCTGTGCTCGACGGAGTTCGACGCGTGCTCGGTGCAGACCCGCCCCACCGACCTGGTGCGGCGCAGGCAGCGGTGCCGCCTCGCCTGGGCCGTGGTCGCGGTGGTGGCGGTCGGTGCCCTGGTGCTGACCGCCACCGGTTCGACGACGGGCCGACGGGCCACGCGTCCGGCCGCCGGCGCCGGCCCGGTCACCGCCGCGGGTCTGGTCCGGGCTCCCCGCGGGGAGTGGGCCGACACCGCGCGGGTCGACTTCACGGCCTGGCCGCCCCGCGGCGGGCGGACCGAGGACCGGGGCCTGCTCGCCCGAGCGCTCGCCACCTGGTCGCAGCCACCGCGCGGCACCCGTGTCAGCCGTACGCCCGGCACGTTCCCGGGCCCTCCCCCGCTCGGCACGCAGTTGCTGTACGCGGGCGAGGTGGACGGCAACGCCGTGGTGCTGCTCCACGACGGCCTGCGGACCGTCCGCTACAGCGAGCCCCTCTCCCCCGGTGGCGCTGCCACCCTCGACTTCGCCCGTACGGACAGCAGCGACATGACGACGGCCGCCACGCTCGTTCTCAGCCGGGCACACGGCGCGACCCGCTACCTGACCGCCCCCTGGATCACCGACCCGCAGGTACGTGACCTGCGGCGTCCGGGCGTGCCCGCGCGGCCGGTGCGGGTATCGGCGGAAGGCGTCACCGAGCCGTTGCGCGGCACCGCCGCACCGGGTTCCTGTGGTTCCCGGCCCACGCTGCAACTGCGCTCCTCGGCCCGCGTCGACGAGAATCTCACCTTCGTCGTCACCGACCTCGGCGGCCTCGTCCCCGCCCACCTCACCCACACGCCGCTGCCCGGCGGCTCTCCGGCGCGCCAGCCCCGCGAGACCACCGGTGCGGCGGCGCCGGCGAGTTGGGCGCGCACGGCGTGCCACCTCGCAGAACTGCCCGGCGGCGTACGCGCCGTCAGCGTGTGGGATTTCGCCGAGCAGGCATTGCCCGAGGGCCGCGGCAAGGCCGTGTGGTCCTGTGTCCGGGCCGACACCTGGCGCGGCCCGGGCGAGGTCAGCGTACGGTTCACGGCCCCCGGAGCGGCGGCGCGAACGGTGGCCCGGGGACGGTCGACCGCGGCGTGCAGCCGCTTCGGCCGGCACGTCGTCGCGAGCACCCGGTGGCGGGCCGACTCCGGGCATACGTATCTGCTGGCCGCGGGCAGCCAGGCGGTCACCGGAATCGAGGTGGCGGGGGCGGTGCGGGCTGCGAAGAAGGGACGGGTCTTCGCCGTACGGGCGCCTGCGAAGGCGCGGACGCAGGTGAGCGGACGCCTGGCCGGGGGCGGGAAGCTGACCGAGGTCGGGCGCCCGGCGGACGGCTGAAGGGTGGCGGCCGGGGCGGCGGCCGGACGGGAACGGTACGGCCGCCGGCCCGCGGCAGAAGCGAGCAGGCTCACTCCTGACGCAGGGGTGTACGTCGTTCGTCCCTCCGTGACGCGCCGCGGTCCGGTGGTGGCCGGACCGCGGCGCGGACATGACCGACGGGATCAGGTGCCGGTGAGGCTGACGGCCACGTCCGTGACGTTCAACGGGAACCGGCCGATGGAGGTGGCCTGGCCGGTGAGGATGTTGACGCTGTAGAACGACGGGTTGCCGGAGCCGTTCGGGGGGAGGGTGGCGAAGGCGGCGTTGTCGACCGTCTTCCCTCCGGACAGGGTGCTGTAGATGTCCAGGCCCGCGTTCAGCCCGGAGTCGACGCCGAGGCCGCCGGTCGGAACGAGCGTGCCGTTGTTGGCCGGGGACTGGAGGACGACCTGGTCGCTGGTCGTGTTGATGTCGGCCAGGGTGGCCCCGGTGGCCGCGCTGAGGTCGTTGTTCGTGTACGCGGCGGCGGTGACGCCCTTGGTCGTACCCTCCTCCGTCGGGGTGTTGAGGTTCAGGTCCTGGACGGTCGTGTGATTGTTCAGGTTGTGCCGCAGGTTCTGGCCGTTGTCGCTGATCACGCGGAGCCGGTCGGCCGCCGGGTTGAAGTCGACGCCGAACGTCGTGCCGCGCAAGTCGTACTGCAGCTGGGACACCTTGGTGACCACGACGTCCTCGGTGCCCGTCGGAGTCTTGATCGTGTAGATGCCGCCCTTGTTGCCGACGCCGTACAGCAGGCCGTCCTGCACCCGGAAGTCGATGCCGATCAGGCTCGTGTCGCCGCTGAGGCCGTCGACGGCCCTGACCCAGTCGAGGATCTGCGGCCGGTCGGTCTTGAACGCGGCCATCAAGGTGCCGTCGCCGCTGATCCCGAACGCACGCAGGCCGGGGGCGGCGGGCGCGGCCGTACCGGTGCCCGACGTGCCGAGCAGGAGCGCTGCTGACGTGCCCATGGCCGCAACCGCCGCCATGATTTTCCTTCCCGTGCCTGCTTTCATCGGAGCATCCCTCCGGTCAGAGCGAGCGCCGTGGTGCGGCGCCTGGCTGAGAATTTCCGTACGTCCGCCCGTACTGATTACCGGAGCCATGCCGAAGTCGCGCCAAGAACGGCTGCCGCGGTCTTCCTCCGCGGGCGTGTACGCGGTTCTCATTAAGGCCACTTCATGACTCCTGCACAAGCGGAAGAGGCGACGAGAACGCCCCGATCCGGGGATTTTGCGCGCTGTGACAAAAGCCGGTTCGCATACTTGCCGCCGATTTATGCGCAGTGATGAACTCCGGCCGGATGCCACCTGTCGGCCGGTTCATCCGGAATGACATGCTCGGGTTCGTGGGAAGCCTCTTCGTCGAACTGGCCCGGCAGGCGTCGGCCAACGCCCGCCGGGAGGTCGAGGCGTACACGCGCGAGATCCCGGAGTGCGCGTTCATGGACAAGGGCCCCCGAGCCCGGGCCCAGACGCTGGAGCATTCACTGTGGCTTCGGCGTCAAACCATCGATCTGCCGCCGGACGAGGCCGAGTTGACCGGCGACGACCTCGGCTACATCGCATCGATGGGGGAGCTGCGGGCCGAGGCGGGAATGTCGCTCGACACACGGCAGCGGGTCCTGCGGCTGCACACCGCCCTCATGCTGCGCGAGATCAACGAGGCGACCGAGGCTCAGCGCGGCTGCGGTGTCGAGGAAATCATGCTCATGATGAACTGGTTCGCCCCGCAGGGCGAACGCGGCATCGTCGCCTACTGCGAGGGATTCGTGCGGGTAATGCGCCGCCGGATGCACTATCTCGAACAGGTCGCCCTGTTGGCCCGGTCACTGCTGAACGGAGATCCCATTTCGGCGGAACTCGCCCCGGCCGTCGGCATGGAACTGCCGGACCACTGGGCGGTGACGGTGTTCCGGATGCCGGACCACCCCGCCACCGACCGTTTCCTGGAATACGAGATCGAGACACTGGTGAAGAGCCACCAGGTGCCTGTCATGTGGGGCCCGCAAGACGGGGACGGAGACGGAAGTGGTGAGCTGATCGCCCTGGTCCCCCTGATTTCCGGCACGGCGGGAACGGAAACCGTATCGCCGCAACCCCTTCTTGACCTCTTACCCGATCTCGCCCCCGACCACTTGACCGAACTCGTACGGGACTTCGCCCAGGCCCTCGGCCGCCCCTGCGCCGTCGGCACCGCCACCGCACCGCTGCCCGAACTGGCCGACGCCCTCCACCGGGCCCGGCGGATCAGCCGAGCGGCCCCGCTGCGCCGGGCGTCCGCCCGGCTCCGGCCGCACACCCTGGCCGACGTGTTCGTCGAAATCGCTGTCGTGGACGTGCCGTTCGCCGACGCATGGCTGCGCGACGTGGCCAGACGACTGGACTCCGGCCCGGACCTGCTCGTCACCCTCGACGCGTACTACCGCCACGACATGCACCGCGGCGCCACGGCGACCGCCCTCCACGTCCACACCCGCACCCTGGACTACCGCCTCCGCCGCGTACGGGAACTCACCGGCATCGACCCCGGCTCGACGCGCGGCGTGCGCACGCTCAGCGCGGTCGTCACCCGACGCCTGTCCGGAGCGTGGAGCTGAACCCACCGGGCACGCCGGGCCGGGGTGGCCGCCGTCCTGTCCGTGTCGCCGATACGACCTCCCACGGGGGAATCACATCGTGGGGAGCGCGGCGGCTGACGCGTACGAAAAGAACAAGACTGCCGTCGGAAGGCTGATTGCGGGACCCTGGCGGCCCCACCCCACGGCAGGAGACCGCAGATGACGATGCCATCGGGTTCCCCCGCACCCCTGCACCTCTCGGGCAACAACGCGCCGATCGCGGCTGAGGTCACCCACCGGCCGAGCAAGGTGACCGGTACCGTTCCCAAGGAGCTGTGCGGCCAGTACTTCCGCAACGGGCCCAACCCGCGCAGCGGCTGGTCGCCCCACTCCTTCGCCGGCGACGGCATGCTCCACACCATCGCGCTGGCCGACGGCCATGCCACCTGGTACCGCAACCGCTACGTGCGCACCCCGCTGCACGCACAGCCGGGCGCCTCGCGTCTCGCGCTCGCCTACGACCCGGCCACCTCACGGATCGACTACCGCGTCACCACCGCCAACACCCACCTGATCGCCCATGCCGGCCGGCTCTTCGCCCTCGAAGAAGGCGGCTTCCCCTACGAAGTCACCCCTGACCTGGCGACCCTCGGAGTCTTCACCTTCGACGGGGAACTCACCACCCCGATGACCGCCCACCCCAAGACCTGCCCCCGCACCGGGGAGCTGCACTTCTTCGGCTACCGCCTCCGGCCGCCCTACCTGACCTACTACCGGGTCTCCGCAGCGGGAGAAGTGCTCCAGAAGCAGACCGTGGACCTGCCGCGGGCGGTCATGATGCACGACTTCGCCATCACCGCCCACCACGTCGTCTTCATGGACCTGCCCGTCGTCTTCGACGCCGACCGCGCCGCCACGGGCGGCCCGCCCTGGCGCTGGGACGACGGCCACCGCGCCCGTTTCGGCGTTCTGCCCCGGGCCCAGGAGGGCGCCCGCGTACGGTGGTTCGACGTCGCCCCCTGCTACGTGTGGCACACGATGAACGCCTTCGAGACCGACGGGACGATCACCCTCACCGGCACCCGCGTCCCGTCCCTGTGGCGTCAGGGACCGCGGGACCTCAGCGGTGGCCTGCCCGCCCTGCACCAGTGGGTGCTCCACCTGGCCACCGGCAAGGTCACCGAGACCCCGCTGGACGACACACCCAGCGAATACCCCCGCATCGCCGACACCGGTATCGGCTTGCCCCACCGCTACGGCTACACCGCCGGATTCACCCTCGACGCCGAGCCCCGGCACGCCGAGATCCACAAGTACGACCTGACCCACGGCGCCCGGCGCAGCACCCACCACTTCCCCGCCGGCCACACCTGCGGAGAGCCCGTCTTCGTCCCCCGCTCCCCCACCGCACCCGGCCAGGAAGACGACGGATACCTCCTGACGTTCGCCCACGACCGCTCCCGCGGCACCAGCTACCTGGCCATCCTGGACGCCGCCGACCTCGGCGCCGCACCGGTCGCCGAGGTCCACGTACCCGTCCGCATACCGGCAGGATTCCACGGCAACTGGGTCCCCGGCGCTCCGCATGACACGGCGCCCTGAAGCACCGTCCTGGCCAGCTGCCGGCTGCCTTCACCCGTCCGTCTCGTTTGCCGGTGCCGGCCTGCCCGCGGGCAGCAGCCTCCGTACGGCCGGGGCCTCCGGGGAGCCCAGTGCCTCGTACGTCTCCAGGGCCTTCTGCCAGCAGACCCGGGCCCGGTCCGCGTGTCCGGTCCGCTGGAGGGCGTGGCCGAGGGCGGTGAGAGCGTTGGCGCGGGCCCATTGGCCGCTGGGGCCGTGCAGGATGGCCAGGGCCTCCTCGGCCCGCCCCGCGGCCTGCGCGGGCCGGTCCGCGGCGAGGTGGGCCTCGGCCATCCGCCAGTACGTCATCGCCTCCCACAGGCACTGCCTGCTGTCCTGGAAGATGGCCACGGCTTGTTCGAGCTGCGGCAAGGCGTCTTCCGGGCGCCCGGCCTGCGTCAGGACCACGCCGAGTTGATAGTGGCCGGTGGCCAGCCGCACCGTCGCGCCGATCTCCCGGTACAGAGCCAGGCACTGCTCGGCCAGGCTCACCCCTTCGTCGATGCGGCCGGTGTCCTGGTAGGTACGTGCGAGGTTGGCCAGCGCGCTGGCCGCGCTGTTCTGGTTTCCGTAGCTGCGATAGGCGGCAAGTGCCTGCTTCAGCAGTGACTCCGCGGCTTCGTGGCGGCCCTGCAGACCCGCGATGATGCCGCTTTCGTTGAGGGCATGGGAGGACAGCACAAGGTCCGCGCAGCGCTGCCGGAGCGCCATGGCGGCCCGCGCCTGCCGGTCCGCCTCCGCCAGGCGGCCGGCCATGACGTGGACGTGGATCATGATCAGGCGCAACCGCCCCTCGGCCTGCACGTCCTGCGCTTCCAGCGCGGCCGTCAGCAGGCGACCCACCGTCTGCTCGTACTGCCGGGCGCCCGTACCCGAATCGGACAGGTCCCTGGTCACCAGCAGGAGGTCCGCCGCACGCCGCAGCATGCTCCCGGCGGCTCCGGCCGCGACCCGGGCGCACGCCAGCAGATTCCCGGCCTCCGTGTACAGCCACTCCAGCGCGCTTTCCCGGTCCTCGAAGGCCAGGCCCGGGTACCGGGTGGCCTCAAGGTGGTCCAGCAGGGGGTCTCCGGGCCGGTTCATCGTGTACACGCGGGCGGCCGTGGCCAGGTAGTGGTCCAGCAGCCGTGACCGCGCCGCCTCGCACTGCTGCGGGGGCTCGTCACGCTCGGCACAGGCACGGGCGTAGAGGCGTACGAGGTCGTGGTAGCGGTAGCGGTCCGGCGCGGGAGACTCCAGCAGCGAGGTGTCCACCAAGAACTCCAGCGTCCTTCTGGCATCTGCGGTGCCCAGGCCGAGTACGGCCGCGGCGGCGCCCAGCGAGATGTCCGGCCCGCACGGCAGCGCCACCAGCCGGAAAGCGCGGGCCTGCCCGGGAGCCAGCTGCCCGTATCCCAGCTCGAAGGTGGCCTCGATCCCGAGGTCGCCGGCCTGCAGTTCGTCCAGCCGGCGCCGTTCGTCGGCCAGTTTGCGCACCAGGTCGGCGACGGTCCAGGAGCGGCGTGCCACCAGGCGGGCGGCGGCGATCCGGATGGCCAGCGGCAGACAGCCGCACGCCGCCACCACCTGCTGCGCGTCCTCGCCTCCTTCGCCGGTGATGCGGGTGAACAGGGCAAGGGCCTCTTTGGGCCGCATGACGTCCAGGGCCACCACATGGGTCCCCGTCAGGTGGGCCAGCCGGTTGCGGCTGGTGATCAGGGCGGCACAGCCGTCCGTGCCCGGCAGCAGGGGACGGACCTGGGCGGCGTCACGGGCGTTGTCCAGCAGGACCAGGACGCGGCGGCCGGCGAGTACGGACCGGTAGAGCGCGGCGCGCTCGCCGACCCCCTCGGGAATGGCGCAGTCCGATACCCCCAGGGCCCGCAGGAAAGCACCCAGGACGGTCTCCGGCTCGACCGGACGCGGTCCGCAGCCCTGAAGGTCGACGTACAGCTGCCCGTCCGGGAAGAACGGCCGGATCGTATGCGCGACATGCACCGCCAAAGCGCTCTTGCCGACACCGCCGATGCCCCCGGCCACACAGATGGCCACCCCGCTCTCCTTGCCCGCGCCGAGGTGCGCGACCAGCTCCTCGACCAGCGCGGCCCGCCCGGTGAAGTCCCGGGTGTCGTTGGGAAGCTGAGCGGGCCGGCCCTGTGCCGCGCCCCCGCCCACAGGGCTCGGACGTCCCCCTGCAGGGGCGGGCAGGTGGGGATCGGCCCGCAGGATACGCCGATACAGTTCGCGGAGCCCGGGCGAGGGGGCGGCGCCCCCTTCCTCGGCGAGCAGGCGCCGGGTGTCGGCATAGGTGGCCAGCGCCTCGGCCCGCCGGTTGCCGCGGTAGAGCGCGAGCATCAAAAGCTCCCGCAGCCGCTCGCGCAGCGGGTGTTCGGCGCTCAGCGCCGTCAGTTCCGCCACCACCTGCGCGTGCTGCCCGGCCTCCAGGTCCAGGGCGAGACGGCTTTCCACCAGGCTCAGGCGACGCTCTTCCAGACGGGCGCGCCAGGTCGCACAGTACGGGCCCGGCACATCGGCCAGCGGCTCACCTGCCCACAGCCCCAGCGCCTGGGCCAGCAGTTCGCGGGCGCGCGCCGGGTCACCGGAGCGACGCGCCCGCTCGGCCTCGGCCGCGAGCCGTTCGGCACGTGCCAGGTCGAGCGCGCCCTCGCCGACACGCAACGCATAGCCATCGGCCTCGCCCACCAGCATGCCGGCGTCCGGCCCCAAGACCTTGCGCAGCCGACACGCATACCTGCACAAGGCAGTCATCGCGTCCGGCGGCGGGTTCCCACCCCACAGAGCACGAATCAACTCCGGCGCCGATGTGCCCCGCCCGTCCCGTAACAACAAGACGGCGAGCAACGCCCGCTGCCGCGGCGAACCCGCATCGAGCTGCCGCTCCCCGCGCCGGACCGCGACCGGCCCCAGCACCGTGAACCACACGTGCCGCTCGTCCCCCGCAGCGCCGGCCATGGACGCCTCACATCCCGCGTTCGATGCTTCGGCTTGCCAGTCTTCCACGCGAGCCACCGGAAAGACACGTGAGGACGGTCGATGAATCCACCGGTTTGTGCAGGTCGGACGATTTTGAAAGGGACGGAACCTCTCTCGGAGAAGGCACGTCGTAGCCCGTAAGCGCGGCGCGTCGGGGGATGTGCGCCGCCGTGACGCATCGGGGGTGCGGCCATGCAACAACCATTCGCCGAAACATCACCGGGTTACTGCGTGGTGGGGTGCTCCTCGCCTCCTGCGGCCTGGCGCTGGGCCTGCCGCAGGGGGCCTTCGGCGCCGAAGGGCGTCATGTCTCGGCGGTCATTGGTGGCCCGAGCGTGACGGTCGACAAGAACACGGTGCAGCCGGGTGAGGCCCTGGAGGTACACGGAGCGCACTTCGACTGCGGTGCACAGGTGGAGCACGACCGTTCAGGCCCGTTGACGGTGACGCTTGAGGGCAGCAGCACACCCGCGCAGGTCGACGCGGACGGGGTCTTCACCGTCACCATCACCGTGCCCGACCGCGTCGGGCCCAAGCAGTCCTCCGTCACGGCGCTGTGCGACGACGCGGTCAAAGGTGCGCAGCCGGCCACCACCCCCTCGTCATCCCCGCGGCCCCCCACGCCGGTGGCATCGCCCTGTCACCGACAAGCGGCAAGCCGGGTACGTCTCTGACCGTCACGGGCTCCGACTACTGGTGCGCGGAAGGAGATCCTCCAGGTTCCGGCCCCCTTGATGTCTTGTGGGACGGCACGGTCATGTCCCGGTCCACACCCGATGCCGGGGGCGCGTTCACCACGGCTTTCAAGGTGCATGAAGCTGCCGAATCGGGCCAACACCGGGTCGTGGCCGCATGCGCGGTTCCGGCGGGGCCCCTCGCATGCGGTATCCGGACTCGTACGCCAGCTGCGCACCCCGGCCGATGTGTCCTGGGCCCTGAAGGACTGGGCGGGCGCGGCGGGCATGGCCCTCTGGTTTCTGCTGTTGGTCTTCCTGCTGGAGCGGGCCTTCCCGGCCCACCTCGTGAACAAGGTGGTCGGACGGCTGTGGAAGCGGTACCGGGAAGACGTCCGGCCGCTCAGGCGGCGCCGGAGCGACGTTCCAGGGTGGCTGCGGCTGAGCGCGTTCAGTTTGTCGGGCGGAGCGCTGCTCACGTGGGCTGATGTGGAGAACAGCTGGTCGGCCATGACGGCGGTGAAGATCCTTGCAGCATCGGCCGGACTGCTGCTGGTACTGATGGTCTACGAAAGCTCCAAGGAGTTGCTACGGGCCGACCGCCCAACCGCCCCCGTCCAGCTGCGTGCGGTACCTGCCGGCATCGCCATGGCGGCAGGGCCCGCCGCTCTTTCGCGGGCCCTGGGATTCCCGGTTCCGTACGTGTACGGCCTGGTCGCCGTGTACCTGGTCATAGGCCGACCGCGCGGGGCGCCTCTCACCCCCACCTCGGGCAGCGCGGCAGGCATACCGGTGTTCATGGCGGCGGTCCTCGTACTGGCCACTTCTCTGATCACTTGGTACATGGGGGCGCCGGTCATCGAACGCGCTCGGAACGCTCCGGCCGACAGCTTCGACTACGCCTGCGCCTATGCGGTCGGGCTGCTGGTCATCACCGGCGTCCAGACGGTGGTCTTCGGCATCCTGCCGATAGCGCGGATGGACGGGGACATTCTCAAGAAATGGCAGCCCGCCGCCTGGTGGGCCGTCTATTCCGTGGTGCTGGTCCTCTTCTTCCACGTTGTCCTGGACACACTCCACCCGGATGTCGGATCCGGCCCTGCGGTCTCCGACGATCTCCGGTGGCGAACCCTGGGTTTCGCCACGCTCTTGTTCGCGATCGCCTGGGCCTTTTCTTTGCTCCTCCGTGCGTTCGGTAAACGGGCCGAGCAGTACCTGGAGGTGCAAGCCGCGCGTCGACCGCATTCGTAGCCGAGATTCGGCACGTACGGCGCGGCTGGCGCTCTGCCAGGCGTGTACGGCCTCGCCCAACTGGGCCTGGGACTGGCGCAGGACGCTCGGCGCGATGTCGTCAGTGACCGCCGGAGGCGAATAGGGGTGTGACGGCCGAGTCGTACGGCAGGGTGGAAATGGCGTCGGCGTAGCCTCGGTCGAGCGTCTGCCGTTGGTATGGGGTGTGCGGGCCTGCGGGGCGGGCAGCGAGGCGCGCTACGCGTGCCTCATGTGCCTCGGTGATTTCGGCGGCGCTCGCCCGCCAGTCGGCGTCGTCCGGTACGCGGGTCAGTTCCACGCAGGCCGGTGGTGTGCCCTCCGCGAGCGCGGCCGCGGCCCGGTCGTGTCCGTCCAGGAGCAGCCAGCCGTCCAGGAAGGACACCCACCACAGCAGGACGGGCGCGAGGGTGTTGTCGTGTGCGTGCTTACGGTACGCCTTCACGCGCGGAGTGTCCGGTGCCGGGAGCGGTCGCAGCGGCAGGATTCCGTGCCAGCCGCCTCCGCAGAGCAGTTCGAGGGTGGTGCCCGGCCAGTCCCGGACGAGGTCGCAGCTCCAGACACCTGGTGCGAAGGTGGTCCGTGGGGACAACCGCCAGCGCCCGTGGTGCAGTGGGCCGTACTCGGTGTCCTCCAGCCACCGCGCGTACCGGTGGGCCCAGTTGCCCCCGGCTCTCATGGTCGCGGCCGTCACGGGCGGCAGCGGGGAACGGTGGCCGGGCAGGCGGCGCAGATGGAGATCGCGGCAGCATCCGTCGCCCTCCGACCGTGCCTCGATCAGCGTCTGTCCGCCCTGCCGGAGGCGCCAGTGGCAGCCCGCCGCTCGCTCGAAACGCAGTGCGGGCGGGCCCGGCCGGCCGCCGGGCACGGTCAGGACGAGTCCGCCGTCCGGCAGTGGTTCTCGCGTCGCGCTGGTCATGGCGTCATTCTCGGCTACGGACGCCCGCCAGAACATCGCTGTCCTCGCCACCGCCACCGTCCCCGATGCGGGACCCGGGCCCGCCCGCCCCGCCAGGCCGGGTCAGAACTGCTGGGGCACCTTCGGCGCGCGCGGCCGCGGCAACCGGATGGCGGGGCGGTTTTCCGTACGGCTGTAGAGCGCGGGCGATGTGCCGTGCGTCGACGGCCGCCTGGTACAGGGCGCCGCTGGCTGCCCGTGTGCGGACAGGTCCGGGACGAACAGCCGCCGCATCAGGCCGGCGGCCCGGTCCCCCCAGGCGGGCGGGAGGCGGTGTGCCCAGAGGCCGAGGGCCTGCCAGCGGCTGCTGCCCTTGGGGACGATGTTCGGCGGGGTCCGTACGGAGAGCCGGACGTGCGCCGCCCGGGCCCGGCTGACGGCGAAGGCGATCTCGGTGCCGCTGTTGCCGGGCCCCACGACGAGCACGCTGCGGCCACTGTAGGGCTCGGTACCGCGGTGGTCCCGGGAGTGCAGCAGGCGGCCGGTGAAGGTGGCGAGGCCGGGCCAGTCGGGTACGTACGGGACGCGGTTGCGGCCGGTCGCCAGGACGACCGCCGTGCGGGGAGTTCGCCGGTCCCGGTGCCCACGTACCAGCGGGCCGTCGCCTGCGCGGGCGGGGTGGCCGCCGTGGGTGCCGGTGCGGGCCGCAGGTGGTCGGCGGTGGTGTGCGTACGGATGTCGAGCTGGTGGTGGGCGGCGTAACGCTCCAAGTAGTCCGCCCAGTCGTCGCGACTGATCCACGTACCGCGGCTGCGGGGTGCGGCCAGGCCCGGCAGCCCGGACAGGGCGCGGGTGGTGTGGAGCCGCAGGTGGTCGTAGTGGCCACGCCAGCTGTCGCCGATGCGGGCGCCGCTGTCGACGACGACGGCGGGTACGCGAGCGCGCCGCAGCATCGCGGCGGTCGCCAAGCCGCTGGGGCCGGCACCGATGACGACGACGGGCGGGCGCGCGGAGTCTCGGGAAGCAGCCATGGTGCACTGCAAACGAGTGGCCCGGGGCACGGACGGTGCGGGAGCGGTGGCGCGGGCGCAGCACTTCAGCGCGCACCGAACGTGCCCGGCGACCGGGCACGCCCGTACCCGGTCGCGGACGCTCAGGCGATTCCGGTGCCGGCCGGCGACGCGGCCACGGCTCCGGCAACGGCCCTCCGAGCGGTGCTCAGGCGCTGTCCGGGGTGCGGGGTGCACGCCGCATGGACCACAGCGTCGGGCCGCCGCCCGGCAGTTGCAGCTCCTCGCGTACGGCGAATCCGAAGTGCTCGTACACGGGGAGGTTGGAAGGCTTGGAAGACTCCAAATAGACGGGCAGGCCCGCCGCGTCGGCCTGGGCCAGGCCCGAGCGCAGCAGGGCGGATCCGTGTCCCTGGCCCTGGGCGGCCGGGTCGGCGCCGATCACCGCGAGGTACCAGTGCGGTTCCTGGGGAGCGTGCTCGGCCGCCGCCATGACGGCATCGCGGAACAGCGGCGCCCGGTCGCCGAGGATGTCCTGGAGCTGCTGGATGGTCTCCGCGTCGGGTACGGCCTTCTCGTGGCCCTCCGGCGGCACCCAGAAGGCCGCCGCCGCGTCGGTGCGTTCGCACACGCCGTGGAGGGCGTACTGCCGGGTGTAAATGGTGGTGAAGTAACGGACCAGTCCCGCGTCGCGGGAGGAGTCGTCGGGG
Source organism: Streptomyces sp. NPDC033221 (assembly GCF_055577005.1). Lineage (NCBI taxonomy): Bacteria > Bacillati > Actinomycetota > Actinomycetes > Kitasatosporales > Streptomycetaceae > Streptomyces > Streptomyces sp. NPDC033221. The sequence continues at coordinate 42,157 of NZ_JBVIQN010000024.1, forward strand.
AAGAACCAGCGCATCATCGGGTCGTCGTCGAACGCGGCAGCCAGCGTGCGGCTGACCTGTGCGGCGTCGTCCACCGTCGCCCTCTTCGGGGTGTTCATTATCGGCACATCGGTCATTCTGCACCCTTGGTGATCTTCGCCGGCCGGCGGGTGGCCAACTCGCGGGAGCGGCTGGGGAACAGCCGCGCCGGGAGGTCGCGCGGCCTCCGCGACCGGCCCGTCACCAGGGTCACGATCGTCGGGCCGGGAGCCCTGATACCCGACGTTCACCTCTTGCGTCTGATTCTGATGGAGTCCGGGCCGTCCTGCCGCGCCGGTGCCTCAGCCGCCGCTCAGGGTGGCCCGGATCGTCTTGCCGCCCGCTGGGTCGTCGAGGACGTCCAGGGAGTTCGCGAGGGCGTACACGATCAGCAGTCCGCGCCCGCTCTCCTCGCCGTCGGCGGCCGGGCGGAGCCGCGGCCGGTCCGGGCTGTCGTCGCTCACCTCGACCGTCAGGGTGCCGTCCTGGACGCACAGGCGCAGCCGGCAGCTGCTGCGGGTGTGGCGGGTGACGTTGGCGACCAGTTCCGTGACGACGAGGAAGGCGTCGCCCGGGTCGGCGGGGCAGGTCCCGGCGGTGCCGTCCCGGGTCAGGAAGGCGGCGGTCAGCCAACGGGCCCAGAAGACGGTTTCGTGGGCGTGGGGTAAGAGGTATTCGACCCGTGTCGTCCGGACACGGGTGCGACGACGGGTACGCACCGTTCGGCTCACTCCCCCCAAAGGCCGCCCGGTCCCCGTGGGTTACGCCGCGGTGGCCGGATCGCGGAGGCTGGTCTGTACCACCCATGCCCCGTTCGAGTGATGGCCACGCACGGTTTCGCCGTAGCGCGTGTCGTACGGAGGCGTGAAGTGCCGTCTGCGAACGCCGGAGGACCGGCCGGCGGCCGGCTTCGTACAGTGACGGGGCGGCCGTTCAGGTGTCCGGGTGCCGTGTGCCTCCGGTGGGACTCCGGCCCGACGCGTGCTTGTCCCCGCGGAATCGGGGGCATCACACCGGATGAGGCCGACGGGCGGGTCGGCGAACACCCTGGACAGCGTCGGACCGCCCACCGCGCTCGGCCACGACTGCCCGGCCGCCTCCCTACGGGCCGGGACTCGTCCACCGACGGAGGAGACGCCTGTGTCCGGTCTCTGCGCACGCTTTCGTGGCCGCGGTGCCCCCCGCCGCCCCGCCCGTACCGGTGCCCGCTGGTGGCGGCCCGGCCGCGGGCCGCGCAGGCAGTCGGCCGGCTCGTACCCCGGCGACGGCGGACCGTGCTGGCGCGCCCGGCGGGACGGGGCGACGCTGCTGCTGTCCGTCCGCGGTGACCTGGACCTGGAGCTCGCCCGTCGCCTGGGGCACGCCCTGCCCCAGGTGTCCTCGCCGTCCGTACGCACGGTGGTGGTGGACCTGAGCCAGGTCACCTTCTTCGACTGCAGCGGGCTGCAGTGGCTGTGCGAGGTGCGGTCCCGTGCGGCCGCGCACGGCGGGCAGACCTATCTGCGCCAGCCGCCCCGATGCGTCTACCGCGTGTTGCAACTCGTACCGCTGTCCCGCCCGTTCGCCTTACTGCCCGCCTCAGGCCCTGGACCCGCCGGCCTGACGGGGACAGCGGGAAGCGGCCTTTCGGCGGGCGCCGGTTCCCGCCGAAAGGCCGTGCGCCGCCGGAGGACCTCCTTCGGGCCCGCACGGCCGCACGGCATCTGACAGGCCCCCGCGGGCCCGTCCCGCCGGCCGCTGGTGGGTCCGCGCCCGGCGTCCGGGCGGCGGGCCGTTCTCCCGGGGTGGCGCAAGTCGCCGCCTCCGGGCCGGACACGCCTGGTCCCCGTGCCCTCGTACGGATAGCGTGGTCGGCCCGGCCCCATGGGTGTTGGTGCGAACGCGCTCGGAGGTGCGACATGCCGCACGCTGACGGGTTGCTGGTCAACATGGTCGCCGACTGTGAAACCTGCGCGGTGATACGCGTCAGCGGAGCTCTCGACCACACCGGGGAACAGTTCTTCCGTACGACGATGGGCGCCCATGTCGACGTCGGTTACCGCTACGTGGTCCTGGACTGCTCCGCGCTGGTTTACTGCAACTCCCGCGGCCTGAACTGCCTGCTCGGGCTGCACTGGCTGCTCAGCCGCCGCCGCGGCCGCCTCCTGCTGGCCGGTGTGGGCCGCCGTGTGCTGTGGATGCTGGAGCACACCGGCAGCAAGGAGGTGCTGGCCGTCTTTCCCACCGTGACCCGGGCGCTGGCCAGTCTGCCCGTGGGCCACCGCCCCGCCTGGCCGCCTCCGCATCCGGTGAGCGCCGACCCCGGCGCCTGACGCCGGTCGCAGGGCCGGGCGCCAGCGGTTCGCCGGATCACCGGATCACCGGATCACCGGTCAGCAGCCCACCTGTCATCGGAATCCAGCGGGCCACCGCGCCGGGCGTCCGCGACGCTGGTGTAGCGCGGGAAATATTCCGCGTACCCGGTCAGGCGGAGCAGCAGGTCGATGGCCTCATGGTCGTAGACCAGGCGTACCCAGCCGCCGGCCGCCTCGCAGCGCGTCTGGGCGGTCCGCAGTTCCTGCAGCCCGCTGCTGTCGATGAAGGTCACGCGCCGCAGGTCGGCGACCACGAAGGCCGGAAGTGCAGCATCGTTCCCTCTGAGCTGGTCCCGGAACGCCGGCGCCGTCGCCAGATCGATCTCGCCCGCCGGGCAGACCACCCGGCAGCCCTCCCTCAGTCCGGGACACCGAGTGTTCATGGCGGCCAACTCCTCCGGGGCGCGACGCGGCCCGCACGGCCAGGTCTGCGGCGGGGCTGCTGGCAGCTTATGGACACCACACGCGCAGACGAAGCAGAAGGTTCAGGAATCAATGAAACCTTCGCGAAGTTCTCCTATTGATCTTCCAGCGACCGTAATTGCCCATCTGCCACCGCAGTTCGATCGCCAACTGCGGACCGATCATCCAATAATCCGTGCACCGGTTCGAGAGACGATACGGGGGACGGTCCGGACACCGAAATCGGCGCCGCCCCGTCCCCCGTCGAGCGCGTAGCGGCACTCACGCTTCGGCGGCCGCCCGGTAGGTACACACGTTCACGCCCGTGGCGCTGGTGACCGTGGAGATGAGTTCGAGCGTGCGCTTCACGCCGTCGTCGGGGAAGACCGTCTTCCCGCCTCCGAGCAGTACGGGCATGACCATCAGCCGCAGCTCGTCGGCCAGGCCCTCGGCCAGGAGCGTACGCGCGAGTGTGGGGCTGCCCATCACCAGCAGGTCGCCGCCCTCGGCCGCGCGCAGGTCCCGGATCCGGGCGACCGCCTCGCCGCCCGGGATGCGGATGGTGTGGTCCCAGGTCAGCTCATCGTCCTTGAGGGTCTCGGAGACGACGTACTTCCTGATGGAGTTCATCCGGTCGGCGAACGGCTCCCCGCCGCGGCCCGGCCAGGCCGCGGCCATCGTCTGCCAGGTGCGCCGGCCGAACAGCAGGGCGTCGGCCGACCGCAGGGCCTCGTCGAAGGCGCCGCCCACGACCTCCGGGTCGAAGAACGCCTGCGACCAGCCGCCGTGGGCGAACCCGCCGTCGCTGTCCTCCTCGGCGCCGCCGGGTGCCTGCACGACACCGTCCAGGCTGATGAACTCGTTGATCGCGATGCGCATGGGACTCGCTCCTCGTGTCCGGCCCGGGTGTCCGTGGCTCCGGGAGCCCGGGTGTCCGGCGCCGCGGATCGCCGCGCCGCACCGGAATCATCGCGCCCCTCCCCGGCTGCGCAGCTCCCGGCACCTGCTCAGCACTCAGGAGCGGGCCCGTGGTGGCGGTGGGCCCGCTCCTGAGGTCGTGCGACGTGACGTGCGTCAGACCGACACGTGTCGTCCGGTCAGCACTTCCCGCCCCATCAGCACTCGTTGTCCGGTTTGTCGGAACCACCGTCGTCGAGGTTCTTGTTGTAGACCCAGCCGTCGACGTTCAGGCCGTCGATGCGCACGTGCGTCCACCTGTTGCCCGCGGAGTTCTTCACCCAGCAGTGGTAGAACAGCACCCGGGAGGTGCCGACCGTGGCGACCACACCGCACTCCTTGTTGGGGCCGGTGCGGACCTTGACGGAGGCGCCCTTCGCCGTGCCCTTGCCGGAGGACTTGTTCGACCAGCCGGGGTGGGTACACGCGTCCGCACCGGAGGGCGCGGCGCTGGCGACCGGCGCCGCGACGGTGAGCGTGGCGCCTGACAGGAGGAGCGGCGCGGCGAGGGCCGTGACGATTCTCGCGCGCTTCTTGAGTGAGCCCATGGACTTCCCCCTTGCTCAACGGGCGCCCCGTGCGGCTGGCCCGGTTGCTCTGAGGATGGCGTGCCTGAGCGTGATGCGCGGGACGCAAGGGCCATTTGTCCAAAAGTCGCACTGGAGGGGCCAGTTCCTGGTTGCTCCCGGTGTCGGCCTGTTGCGCCCGCCTCTGACGGGCACGGGAGGGCGGCCCCTCCCGCGTCCGCCTTCCGGCGCGGGAGCGGGGCCGCCTCCGTCCATCCGCTGTTACGGCGCCATCTCGTACGCACCGGACAGGGCCTCGACGCGCTCCCAGACACGCGCCGAGCGGGCCTCGTCGACGACCGGGCGGCGGACCGCGGACAGCGCCCAGCTCTGCTGCGCCTCGGTGGCCGAGTCCTTGCCGTGCAGTTCGACGGCGTGCGCGGAGAAGTCGCGTACGAGGACGGCGAAGAGTTCGTCGAGGACGTCCGCGTCGAGGCCGCTCAGACGGGCCTGTTCGAGGATCAGCTGACCGTGGACGACCAGGGCGAACAGCTGGCCGACGGCGAGCAGCAGGTCGAGGTCGCGGCTCTGCTCCTCGTCGGGGGCGGCGGTGGTGACGAACTCGCACAGGGCGTCCGCCTGCTCGCGGAAGCGGGCGACGTTGGACACCTCGGCGTACGCGTCGTAGGCCGCGCGCCAGTCGTGGAACCGTACGGCGCCCAGGCCGCGGGCCGGGCCCTGGCGGAAGAGGAAGGCGTCGTCGGCCGCGTCGAGGCGGGTCGGTACGGGCGCGTACTCGGCCGGGTTCAGCAGGTGGTTGCCCATGAACTTGAGGATCAGCGCGAGGTTGACGTGGACGGTGCCCTCCAGCTTCGGCAGGCCGCGGATCTCGGTGGCGGCCTGCGCGAAGTAGGTGTCCTTCTCGAAGCCCTTGGCCGCGATGACGTCCCACATCAGGTCGATGACCTTCTCGCCCTCGGTGGTCACCTTCATCTTCGTCATCGGGTTGAAGAGCAGGTAGCGGCGGTCGTCAGGGCCGGCGGAGCGGAAGTAGTCGACGGCGCGGTCGCTGAACAGCTTCATCCCGACGAGGCGTACGTAGGCGTCGGTCAGCTCGCGGCGCACGTGCGGGAACGCGGTGACGGGACGGCCGTACAGGATGCGGTTGCTCGCGTGGGTGACGGCCTCGTACATCGCGTGCTCGCAGATGCCTATCGAGGCGGTGCAGAGGTTGAACTTGCCGACGTTGACGGTGTTCAGGGCGGCGTCGAAGGCGGCACGTCCGGTGTGCAGGACGTCCTCGGCGGCCACCGGATAGTTCTCCAGCCGGAACTCGCTGACATACTTGGACGAATCGACGACGTTCTTCACCAGGTGGTACGCCGGGTGGCGGCTGTCGGCGGCGAAGAAGACATAGCCGTCCGGGCCCTCGACGTCGCTGCGGCGGCCGAAGACGGAGACGAGTCCGGCGGCGTTGCCGTTGCCGATGTAGTACTTGGAACCACTGGCGAGGAAACCGTCGTTGCCGTCGGGCTCCAGCAGCATGTCGGTGTTGTAGATGTCGGCACCGTGCGTCTTCTCGGACAGGCCGAAGGCGAACACCTCGCCCTGCGCGAGGAGTTCCGCCGCGCGGGCGCGGGCGGCGGCGTTGTCGCTCTGCCAGACCGGTCCCAGGCCGAGGATGGTGACCTGCCACGCGTACCAGTAGTCGAGCCCGTAGAAGCCGAAGATCTCGTTGAGGGCGGCGATCCGGGCGGTGTCCCAGCGCTTGTCCGGCTGCCCCTCCGCCTGCTCACCGGCGGAGGCCGGGGTGAGGAAGGTGGCGAACAGTCCCTCCTTGGCCGAGAACGCGAGGAAGTCCGCCAGCCAGGCGCGGGAGCGGTAGTCCTCGATCAGCCGTCGCTTGCCGCGGTCCTCGAACCAGTCGACGGTGGCGCGCAGCAGCCTGCGGGTCTCCGGGTCGAAGTGCGCCGGGTCGTAGGTGCGCGGGTTGAAGAGCAGCGGGTCGGCCATGGGGTCCGCCTTTCGCGGTCGGGTGGGGCTCGGGGGTCGGAATACGGGTGGGGCGTGCGGGCAGCCCCCGCTCATCCCTCGGTTTCGAGGCCGTGGAGGGTGGCGAGCACGTCCTCCAGCCAGGCGATCGTCATCCGCTCGTACGCGATGCCGCCGCGCAGTACGGCGTGCTGGAGCTGCTGTCCGGCGTCGAGGGCGGCGGGCGCTTCGGGGCCGGTGAAGTCGCGCCGCTCCCCCGCCAGGTAGTGCGCGAGCCGGTCGGTGTGCACCTGGTGGTGCCGTTCGACCTCGCGGATCAGTGCGGCCGGGTCGTCGAAGGCTGCGCCGCGGATCTTGACGGCGAGGTCGTGCCGTACGCTCTCGGGCTCGATCGGCTCGTGCAGCCAGGAGGAGAGGGCGGCCCGGCCCAGGGCGGCGACGGAGTACTCCTTCTTGTCCGGCCGCGCCTGCTGCGGCACCTCGCGGACGTCGACCCAGCCGTCGGCCTCCATACGCTTGAGCACGCGGTAGATCTGCTGGTGGGTGGCGGTCCAGAAGTAGCCGATGGACCGCTCGAACCGCCGGGCCAGCTCATAGCCGGAGCCCGGCTTCTCCAGCAGGGAGACGAGGATCGCGTGTTCGAGCGCCATGCCCCGATCCTGCTATGCAACGAGTTGCATAGACAAGCGGCCCCGCGCAGGTGAGACGCGGGTCACCCGACCGGCTCCCCGGCCCGTCAAAGATCGGGAAGACCGTTCCGGGCACCCGGGCCGGGCAGCTGCGGTCCGCGCCACTCCTTGCGGTAGGGGCGGAGAGGGTCATACGAAGCGCTCGCCGCGCCGGCAGCCGGTACGGAACGGCCTCGCGAGCCGGACCTGCCCCGAGCGTCCTGCGGCGGCACCGTCGGGCAGGACTCGACCAGGATGAACGCGACGTCGTCGGCGAGGGCGCCGTCCGTATGGCGGAGCAGCGCCTCCTGGAGCGCGTCGGCGGCCTCGTCGAGCACCGCCCGGGAGCAGGCGGGCCGCAGCTCGGCAAGATCGACCATGACGCCCTGGGGGCTGCGGGCCTCCGCCAGGCCGTCGGTGTAGAACAGCATGCGGTCACCGGGGCCCAGGACGACCTCCTGGACGACCGGCGCGGGATGCAGGCCCAGCGGGGTGGTCGGCTCGGCCGGGGCGAGCAGCCGGGGCGGCGCGTCGGCCGGCAGGAGCAGGGGCGGGTGGTGGCCGCAGTTGGCCAGCCGGACCCGGGTGGCGGCGGGCCCGGCGGTCGCGGCGAACTCGGCGGCCAGGGCGGTGACGAAGTCCTCCGCGCCGAGCAGCGAGGCCAGGCGGCGGTCGGTGGCGTCCACCACGGTGGGCAGGTCGGAGTGGGCATAGGCACTGTCGCGGAAGAATCCGATCGCGGCGGCCGACAGGCGCACGGCCTGCAGACCCTTGCCGCGCACATCGCCGATCAGCAGGCGGAGGCCGGCCGCGGTGTGCGCGAAGGCGTACAGGTCTCCCCCGATCAAGGCCTGCGGCGAGGCCGAGTGGTAGCGGGCGCACACGGCCACGCCGCCGAGCCGGAAGGAGGTGGGCTGGAGGATGGCACGCTGGGCCACGGACGACGTCTCGGCCAGCTCCCCTTCGCGCGACACCCGCTGAGCGGCGCTCCAGGTGGCGTACGCACCGCCCAGCACGAGCGCGGCCAGCCGCACCAGAACGTCCCGCTCCCCGAGATCGCCCTCCCACATCGCGACACCGGCGGCGAGCAGCACCGCGTACAGGGCGACTGCCCCGGTACGGGGCCCGTCGAGCCGGGTGGCGGCCAGCAACGCACAGATCAGCAACAGCCCGACCAGACTGTGCTCCGCCCCCAGCACCAGGTCACCGACCACAATGGGAACGCCTGCGAACAGCGCGAGCGCGAGCCACGTGCGATCGCGGTCCAGGCGCATACGCCCTCCTCCTGCCTCGCGGTGCGGACGGTCACCGTGGGCAGCCACGCCACCATCCGACCCGCCCGGACCAGATGTCACCATCCGAACGGAATCGACGGGCGCGGATCACGCGAAGGGCACTACCGACCGGCCTTGACCTTTCCTGCACCTTGCGCAGGAGATATGCCCGCTGGCCAGTCCGCTTGCACATGCGGTACGGGGGGACGTTCGTGGGCCGGCACCGGTCACGGACTCGTGCGCGCAGGAGCCCGCCGGCCGATCAGCAGGTACGCCGAAAACGGGCGGCAAACGTCACCCGGCCAGCGCAGCCAAAGCGTTGGCAAGGGCCTCACCTCCTTGCTGCACCACCGTCCCGGCGACCAGCACCGGAAGCTCTCGCGCCATTCGCCGCAGCGCACCGGACCGCTCATCCGGTGCCTCCAGCGAGGCATCGATGTCATCGGCCATGGCGCGAAGCGTCCTGGCATTGTGCAGGCCGCCTTCGTTCCGCGTCACGTCCGTCCGGAACATGGCGACGAGTGCGCGTACGGACGCGACGTCCACGGCTCCGTGGACCGAGGCCGACTGGTACACCTGGGAGATGTTCTGGCCCACGACGTTCTGCAGCGGAGCGTTGTTGTCGCCGCCGATACTGATTCCCGGGTTCTGCCCCTGCCCCTCGGTACGGCGCCTTCCCACAGCCATCAATTGCCTCCTCGTTCCCTGCCGTTCTGCCCCACCTCACTGATGCCGCTGCCAGCGACGTTCTGGATGGGAGCATTGTTGTCGCCGAACACCTGAATGTTGGTGATGACCGCAGCCACCTGTTTCTCGTACGCGGCGGTGTCGATGCCCAATTCGTCGAGGTACACGGCGACGGTCCGGAACACACAGGTCTGCATCAGCACGACATGCCGCTTGGCGTCGTCGCTCTGATGCATGTCCGCGACTTCTTCGGTCGCATACCGGTCACGGAGGCTCACCGGGTCCTTCTCCGCCACACGCGCTTCGGTTTTCTCACCGAGCCTCGCGGCCAGCCGCCACAGCGACACCGGGCCCGCCACCGCGTCCAGCAGGGACTGCACGGTCAGCCAGCCGAGCAGGCGCAGCCCACGCTTCCCGACGGGATTCACGGTCACCCGCAGTTCATTGTAGAGCGGTGTGTTCACATGCGGCCGTACCGTCAGCCGCAACTCGCGTGCCTCCAGCGCGGCATGGACGAATACGCTGACCACGACTTGCCCGCTCCAGCTGACGCACTGAGCCCGCAGATACAGCCGGTCCGGCACACCAGAGGAGGAGCCGCGCCCGAGTCCTCTGAGATCGGGGGGTTCCGGCTCTGCGTCACGGGCGCGTTGCAACCACAAGGCGGACGGCAGGCCGATCACCTTCTTCATGGAAAAGCCGGGGAGCGGATCGGTCATTTCCCGGGCACCGTGCCCCAGCTCGCTCAAGTCCGTCCCGATCCGGTGCAGCAGCTCGGACTGCCCGAGCCGCCCCGGCGATCTGTCCGGATCCTTCGCCTTCAAAGGGATGCCGACATGTGCGGGTCCCCAGACATCGCGCCCGGCTCCGACAAAACGTTCCGGTGCGTCGTACGGCAGCTCTGGCCGCGTCTGGTCCTTGCCGATCGCGGACAGCCTGCGGCCGGCCCTCCGGGCGACCCAGGGGCCCCGGCCCACGGGAACATCCTCCCGGCTCAGCACGGCGAGCGTCGCCCGGGCCACGAGCCGGTCTCCCGCGCACACCAGTCCGGTGGCGGCCAACAGCACGAACGGCAGCAGCCCCAGCGACCACCGCAGTCCGAGCACTCCACCGCTGCCGGATTCGAACGGCACCACTGCCAAGGCCCACGGCACGCACAGTACGAAGTACGCCAGGCGCGGTGTGCGGGCCGGCCGGCTCGTCCTCCCTCTGCGTATCGCCCGATACGCGGACCATCGCATGCCCAGAGCCACGAGGACCGCACCGCCCCAGATCGCGGTGGCCCACGGCGCGACGTATCCGACGAGTGCGGCCAGAAGGCAGACGCACGCACGCCGCGACCACCGCCGTCTGCGCGCGCGAAGGCTGTGCGCCACCACCGGCACCAGGTCGAAACCGTACGACGGAACGGGCAGCCGCGGCCCATGGAGCACATGGTCGACGACCCACTGTGCCGCGGGCTCCCCCAAGGGCGGGCAGTCGTCACTGCCCTCCAAGTAGATGGGGCGCCGTGTACTGCGGCGCGCCTTCTTCGGGGCCGCTTCCTTGTGGCGGACCTTGCGCCACCACGCCTGGACATCTTTCACCCGGTCCCGGCGGGCATGAACGGCCTGGCACAGGAGCCGCGTCACCTCGGACTCCGCGGGGTCCTCCCGCGTCGTACCGGCTCCGCCGCTTCCCGGCCCGGTCTGGACCGGCACGGACGGCCCGTCCTCCGTACCCTCTCGCGCCCTCCCGCGAGTACGCAACCATAACGTCCCCATGCCGCCCCCCGTTCAACGGTACGGCGGGCATCCTGGCGGCGAAGGGCACGGTTCGCCAGCCTCAAACACGACAACGGGCGGGCGGACGGAAACGCCGAAGGCGGCCTCCCCACCGCCCCCCGCGACGGCACGGCTTCACCCCCTCCCCCGCGGAGGGTGAGAAGCCGTGCAGCGAGCGAGCCGGGATGCGGGGGCGCCGTGCCGCTCGGCAGGGAACCGATCTTGCGCAGGCCGTCGGGCCGTGTCAACCAATAGGCGGAAGCTGTTCGGAAAGGGCAGGTCAGCGGCGAGAACAATCTTGAGAAGCGTCTACTACCGTTTACTTTTGGGGCGTTGAGGGGTACTGGTGTCCGGGTGTGCGGGCTAGGATGCCGCCATGTCGTCCCTCCCCGAACCGGACGCGGCGCTGTTCGCCCAGCGTCTGCGGCGTCTGATCGACGTGATCTATCCGGCTGCCCAGGGGCGGCCGTACACGGACATCGAGATCGGCAGGCACACCGGGATGTCCAACCAGTACGTGGGCAAGCTCCGCAAGGGGCAGTCCGTGCCGAGTCTGGTCAACGCCGGGCGGTTGGCGCGGCTGTTCGGGGTGTCCACGGACTACTTCCTCAACCCGCCCGACCACCCTGCCGTACGGGCCGTCGAACGCAATCTGCGGATGATCGAGACGCACCGGGCGGGCAGGCCGCAACAGGTCGCGCACCGGGCCGCCGGGGGTGCCGCGGACGCGGGGCACGCCGGGCTGCTCGACGACGAAGAGGTGCGGAAGATCGCCGAAGGGGCCGCGGAGTTGCCGCCGGCCATGCGCGGGCCCGTGCGAGCCGTCATCGAGCAGTTGCGCAAGGCCATCGGGTTGGGGGGCGGGGATGAGGCCGTGCGGGGGTGAGGGGTGAGGGGTGAGGGTTGGCGGTCCGGGTGCGGGTGGTGGGGCTGGTGTGGTATGTCGTTGAGTTCCAGGAGACCGGAGGAGATCCGTGAGCGCCTCGCATTTACCCGTCGGGCGTGCGGTTCACTGGCGATTGCCCGAGGAACAGGAGAGCGCGTTCGTGGGGTTACGTGGTGCCCGGCGCAAGTGCCGGGCCCTGCTGGAGCAGGCCGATCTGCCGCCGTACTCCACCGTACGGGAGTTGTGCGAGGGGCTCGGGGAGCGGCGTGGGCGTCCGATCGTGCTGGTCGCGCGGGAGGCGGCGCTCGGTGAGCGGTCCGGGCAGTTCGAGCAGCATCTGACCGAGGACCGGATCTCCTACCCGCTGCACACCAGCGAGGCGCACCAGGCGCACATCATCTGCCACGAGATCGCCCACCTCCTGCTCGCCCACATCCCCGAACTCGACGCGCTGGACCCGGACGTGGCCCGGCTGGTGCTGGGACGCTCGCACTACGCCGACCCGGCGGAGGAGCAGGCCGAGATCCTCGGCACCCTGTTGTGGCAGCAGCTCGCGCTGGCTCCCGACGAGGCGGCGAGCGCCTCGGTGGTCACTTCGCTGGAGCACCGCAGGAGCCGGCATGTATGACCTCGTCGCCAACTGCCTGTACCTGGCCATCGGCGCGCTGTGGGTGGTCCTGGCCGTCTTCAAGGCGCGTGCCTGGCGCCGGCAGCGCTTCCCCGCGCTGCTCGTCATGGCGGTGGCCTCGGCCGCCACGGCCGTGTCCTTCTTCTGCTCGGCCCCCGCCGTGGCGGCCGAGGTCAACGGTTCGTCCGGGATCAGCTTTCTGGGGCTGCTGATCGTGTACGTCGCGAGGCTGCTGTTCAGCGCCGGTGCCGTCGTACTCGTCCTGCTGTGGGCGCCGCCGTCGCGGCGCCGGGCCGGGCAGGAGGCGTGGGCCGTTCCGTACGCGGCGGTGCGTACGGAGGTCCGGCGCAAGGTCGGGTGGGTGTACGGGCCGGTGATCGCGGCGATGGTCGCGCTGTTCGCGCTCTTCCCGCCGGGCCTGGACAGTTCGCTGCCCCTGGACACCACGTACGCAGCGGAGCCGCCTGTCCTCGCCTTCCTGCTGGTCTACCAGGCGGCGTTCGCGTGGGGGCTGTGGCAGTTGGGACGTACCTGCTGGCGCCATGCGACCGCCGCGGCCGCGCACCGGCTGCTGCGCCGGAGCCTGCGGTGCCTGGCCGTGGGCAGCGGCCTGATCGGCGGATACTGCCTCACCAAGTTCGTCGCCATCGGTGCCGCGGCGACCGGCACCCACGTCCTGGATCCGGTGGGCTCCGTCATCAGTCCGCTCTCGGGCTGTGCCGGCTGTCTGGTCCTCGCCGTGGGCTGGGCGGGCGCCGCCGCTGCCGGCTGGCGTCAGCGGCGCGCCGATTACCGTGCCCTGCGGCCCCTGTGGGCGGCAGCCATGCAGGTGGACGGGCGGCTGGCGCTGGACGGGCTGCGGCAGCCGTGGGCGGAGTGGCTGACCGCGCGGGACCTGGAGTGGCGGCTGACCCGCCGTACGCGGGAGATCCGCGATGGGCAGCTCGCCCTGCGCCCGTGGGTTCCCGAGGACGTCGTCGCGGCCGCCCGCCGGTGTGCGGACGAGTACGCGGACATGGCGCCGCAGGAGAAGGAGGCCGCGGTCGCGGCGGCGGCCTTCGTCGGCGGCCTGCGGGCGCTGCGGGCCCGGCAGCGTCCGGAACGGCACTGCGAGCACACGCCCGGGGTGAATGTCGCGCCCGGTGACGAGCGGCGACATCTTGTGCTCGTGGCCCGGCACCTTGAGGGGCCGTTCGTGGCGCGTGTATTGACCGAGATCGGTGGAGAGGGGACGCGGTGAATTCCTCGTACGGTGTGCCGCGCTCCTCGTACGGTGGTGGGGCCATGCCGCTGGCGGAGGCCGAATCCGTCTACCGGCGTCTGGTCCGGCACGAGTTCAGTGAGGACCTCGCGTTCGGGCTGAACATCGGCTTCTACCGGACCTTCGCCATCCCGGAGATAGCCGAACTGCTGCTCTCCACCGGCAAGATGACCGGTCGGCCGGAGGTCCGCGCCAAGACCACCGGGCTGATGATGCACCAGCTGTTCGCCGCGGGGCTGGACAGTCCGCAGGGTGCCGAGACCGTGGCCGCCCTGAACCGCATTCATGCCCGCTGGGCGATCAGTGGCGACACCTTCCGATACGTGCTTTCCTGTTTCGACGTCGCGCCGATGCGCTGGTGCGACGCTTATGCGTGGCGTGCCACGACCGCGGCGGAGAAGGCTGCCTCACATACGTTCTATCTCGGTCTGGCCGACCGGATGGGTGTGCGCGGAGTTCCGGATACGTGGGGCGAATTCGCGGACTGGGCCGACGGTTTCGAAGGGCGGCAGTTCGCTGCCAGCGCCGCGGCGGCGGAGTTGTGGGCCGCCACCCGCGGAATGCTGATCCGGCGCTTCTTCCCGGCTCCGTTGGGCCCGTTCGTCCGTACCGCCGCGGACGCGTTCCTGGACGGGCCGCTGCGCCGGGCCGTCGGTGCCCGCCGCCCCTCCGCTCCCGTACGTGCCTTGGTCGACGGCGGCATGCGCCTGCGTGCCCGCCACAACCGGCGCGCTCACGCCGCCCCGGGCTACCGGCCGGACCTGCCGCCCGTCGTGCGCGATCTCGCTTGACGGGATCGGCCGCGACGCTGCAATTTCGCAGGTCCTGTCCCCGTGGCTGCTCGCCTTTCCTGCCGTCTGTCATGTCCCATGCGTCCAACGCGGATACATGGCCGGTTGGACAGGCCCATTGTCCATGGATCCGTCCAACCGGTTGCGGTTGACCCTTTACATCGGTGACCGCAAAGTTGGGGCCATCGGATCTCGCATTCTCTGCAGCAGCGGGGCGGGCATCGGCCGGTGCGGGAGGGCCGGGTGAATTCCGGTGATGCCGCGGAATGCGCCGCATCAGGATGGTGGTGATGTCGGATTGCCACGGCCGCTGTGACCGCTGCCCCCGCGGGAAATGCGGGCGCGTAAAGGCTTACACGCATTACCGGACCCGGCGGTGGTCCGCGTTGCCGCAGTCGACGACGGAGAAGGGATGTCAGGATGACGCCGCCCCACGAGATACCCGTACACCTCCGCCGGGACCGCTTCGACCCGGTTCCCGAGCTCCGGCGACAGATCAAGGAGTCGCCGCTGACGGTGGCCGACGTGGACTTCGGGCCCTTCGGCCGGGTGAAGTGGCTTGCCACCGGCGAGGCCGAGGTACGGGAGGTGCTGGGCGACCTGAAACGGTTCAGTTCCGCACTGCCCGACTCCGGCGAGGACGGGACCGGTACGCCGGCCCTGCCGGGGAACCTGCTGACGTGCGACCCGCCCGACCACACCCGCCTGCGGCGGATGGTGGCTCCGGAGTTCACAGCGCGGCGGACCCGCAGGCTGGAGCCGCGCATCCACGAGGCCGTGGCGGAGTGTCTGGCCGCCATGGAGCGCGTCGGGCCGCCGGCCGACTTCATGCGCCAGTTCGCCTGGCCCCTGGCCGGGCTGATCACCTGCGAGCTGCTGGGCATTCCCCGGGACGACCGGGCGGAACTGGCGCGTTACCTGGACATCTCGCAGAACGACGCCGGGTCCCCGGAGCAGCAGACGGCCATCGGGAAGGCGTACTGGGCGTACATGGTCAAGCTCGCGAACCGGCAGCGCCGCGACCCCGGCGACGGCCTGTTCGGCGCGGTGGTGCGCGCGCACGGCGCGGACATCGGCGACGAGGAGCTGGCGGGCATCGGCGCGACCTTCGTGTCCGACGGGTTCCTGCAGGTCGCCGGCATGCTGGGGCTGGGCACGCTGGTACTGCTGGACCACCCCGACCAGCTCGCGCTGCTCCGGGAGCGGCCGGAGCTGATCGACCGGGCCGTGGAGGAACTGCTGCGCTACGTCACCGTCATCCACACCGTGACGCCGCGGACCGCCCTGGAGGACGTCGCCATCGGGGACCAGGTGATCAAGGCGGGTGAGCGGGTGGCCTGCTCCCTGTTCGCCGTCAACCGCGCGCAGGGCGGGCCCGAGGCCGACGGCTTCGACCTCACCCGGGAGCCCGGGCCGCACATGGCCTTCGGGTACGGCCTCCACCACTGCGTCGCCGCTCCGCTGGTCAAGATGGAGATGGCCAGCGCCTACCCGGCGCTGCTGCGCCGGTTCCCCGGCCTGCGGCTCGCGGTGCCGCCGGACGAGGTCCGCTTCCGGGTCTCGCAGACGCGGCAGTTCAGCCTGGAGAGCCTGCCGCTGGACTGGTGAGGCTGCGCCTGACCGCGCCGCCCCCGCGCGGCCGTACCGCCCCGGGCCCCTTGATCACCGATCCGGTTGTTCCGCCAGGATGCCGGCGCCCGGGGCGCAGCTCTCCCCCAGTTCGCCGAACGCGGCGGCCGGCAGCCTTCGGGCGGCGCCACGGCGACTGTGGTCGAGGAGTGCGGACGCGGTGCGCAGCCATTGCGGCTCGGGGTCGACTCCGACGAACCCGGCCAGGCGGGTCAGCTCCTCGGCGGGACTGTCGAGGAGGCCCTCGTAGGCGAGTGTGGTGCGCCGGTTCGCAGGTAGCTGTCCGAGGAACTTCGTTCCGTCGGTGACGAGTTCGGACCACAGGGCGCCGAAGGTACGCAGCGGGATGTCCCGGTCGAGTACCAGGGCGGGATCGAAGCGTTCGTCGAGCAATGGCGACAGGTCAGCGGGAAGCGCGCGCACGTGCTGGTCGGTGAGGTCGGCGAAATTCCCGACTCCGGCGCGTGCCTTGATCTCGCGCAGCAGGGCAATCGTGCGGTATCCGGTGTGGCGGCTCATCGACAGGGCGCAGTCCGGTCCGTCCCTGAACATGTGCACGAACTTCGCTTCCGGGAACGCGGCCCGCAGCCCTGGTGCCCAGCCGATCGAGTAGCCGGAGCGCTCCACGACGGCGGTCCGTCCGAACCGCGCGCAGAGCAGGCCGAACAGCTCTCGGTGATGCTCGGCCGCGGTGCGCTCGGGCCATGGGACCACTGACATGTGGAGCTCGTCGAGCAGCTCGTCCGGGGCGTCGGTGAGGTGCGGCAGCACCATCAGGGAGAGCGCGGGAATGCCGGTGGTCTCCGCCGCGTACCGCCCCGGCCGGCGGGTGTAGAGGAATTCCGGCATCGTCAGACCGCTGCGCAGCATCCGGTCGAAGTGCAGGGCGGGCCGGAAGAGGAACTGCCAGAACTCTTCACCGGTCACTGTCCCCTCGGGGAAGGCGGCGTCGCCGACGGAGGCCATGAATTCGTTGAGGCTCAGTACGTCCGGATGGGCGTTGAGGATGCGGGACAGAGCGGTCGAGCCGCTACGTCCCGTTCCGATGACGAAGGTCAAGGAGCGCATGGTTCAGCCTCCGTGGTGTCGCGACACTCAGGACCGGGAGACATCACTCCCGGCGCATGAACGCTTCCCTCCGGCGGCGACATTACTGCCGGTTCCCCCAAGGCGACCGCACGCCGTGCCACGGCCGGCGGCCGGGCGGTACGCCGGTGCCGACGGCGCGACACGCTGAGGAAGCACCGGCCACGGTCCGCGCGGACCGTACAGTGATCGCCACCGCCGTCGTCCACCCACCGCGGACCGCCCACGGCCTTCGCGCGGGTATCGAATCCTTCCGCCGCACAAGGGGACATCGCCGTACCTATGGTCGCCGTGATCGAAAGGGACGCGGGTACGAAGTTCGTACTCGCGTGCGCATGCTGCGCCGCCGAGCTGGAACCGGCGCTGGTGTACCGGTGTCCGGAATGCTCGGGGGCGCTGGAGCCCCGCTACGAGCTGGCGGGTGCCGCCCCGCGCGACCACGAGGACCCCGAACAGGTTTACTTCGACTTCCTGCCGCTCTCCTCCCCCGGGTTCCTGGACAGCCGGGTGACCATCCGTACGCCCTCCCGCCCGGCGCCCCGCCTCGGTGCGGCGATCGGGGTGCCGGGGCTGTGGGTCAAGGACGAGTCGCGGCAGCCGACCGGCACCACCAAGGACCGGCTGGCCTCGGTCGTACCGGCGGTGCTGCGCCAGTACGGGGTGAAGGAATTCGTCGCTTCCAGTACGGGCAACAGTTCCACGGCGCTCGCCCGCGCGGTGCTGCGGGACCCGGCGATGCGGGCGCACTTCTTCTGCGGCGCGGAATTCGTCAGCAATCACGCGATGGCGGAGAGCGAGCAGATTTCGCTGACCGTCGTCCCGGGTACGTACGTGGACGCGTCCGACGCGGCCCGCAGATTCGCCGCGGAGAACCGGTTGCACCTCGACGCCGGATTCTTCAACTGGGCCCGTCGCGAGGGGCTCAAGCTGGCCTATCTGGAGGCCGTCGACGCGATGGACCGCACACCGGATGTCGTCGTGCAGGCCATCAGCAGCGGTATGGGATTGCTGGCCGCCCACAAGGGGCTGCGGGAATACCTGGAGATCGGCCGGGCCGACCGGATGCCGCGCTTTCTCATGGTCCAGGAGGAGTCCTGCGCCCCGGCGGCGAAAGGCTGGCGGGAGGGCCGTACGGAGCTGACCGACGCCGACCGGATCGACTGTCCCACCGGGCTGGCCACGGCCATCCTGCTCGGTAACGGCGCGCCGTACTACCCGTATCTGCACCGCATCGCCTCGGAGACCGGCGGTTCGATCGTCTCGGCGTCCCGCGCCGAGCTGGTCGAAGCGCGGCGGATGCTCGTCGGACTGGAGGGGCTGGACGTGTGTTACGCGTCGGCGGCGACGATCGCGGCGGTGCGCGCGGAAGCGGCGGCGGGCCGGATCGGGAAGGGCGCGACGGTGCTCGTCAATCTGACCGGACGCGATCGGACCGCGGCGGGTGGCTCCGTATGAAGGGAGGGAGTGGCCCGCACCGGACGGCCGGCGGTGGCGGCCGTGGCCGTCCGGCGACATGACGCCGCTCCCCTGGCATGCGGGCAGGGACCGGCCCCGTCACGTACTCTCAGCGCCCCACGTACTCCCGCAGATGCCGAGCCGTCAGTGTGTCACCGCGGTCGACCAGCTCGGCGGGGGTCCCCGTGAAGACCACCTGCCCGCCGTCGTGTCCGGCCGCGGGGCCGAGGTCCACGATCCAGTCCGCGTGGGCCATCACCGCCTGGTGGTGTTCGATGACGATCACCGAGTTGCCGTGGTCCACCAGCTGGTCGAGCAGGGCGAGCAGCTGGTCGACGTCGGCCATGTGCAGGCCGGTGGTGGGCTCGTCCAGGACGTACGTCGTCGCTTTCTCGTTCATGTGGATGGCCAGTTTGATGCGCTGCCGTTCGCCTCCCGAGAGGGTGTTGAGCGGCTGGCCCAGCCGCAGGTAGCCCAGTCCCACGTCGGTGAGCCGTCCAAGGACGGCGTGCGCCTGCCCGGAGGGGAAGAACGCGTGCGCCTCCGCCACGGACATCGCCAGCACCTCGCTGATGTCCTTGCCGCGCAGCTTGTACGTGAGGACCTTCGGCGTGAACCGCTTGCCCTCGCACTCCTCGCACACTGACGCGACCCCCGCCATCATCGCGAGGTCGGTGTAGACCAGCCCGATGCCGTTGCAGTGCGGGCAGGCGCCCTCCGAGTTGGCGCTGAACAGGGCTGCCTTGACGCCGTTGGCCTTGGCGAAGGCGGTACGGATCGGGCCGAGCAGCCCGGTGTAGGTGGCCGGGTTGGAGCGGCGCGAGCCGCGGATCGGTGACTGGTCGGCGACCGCGACGCCCTCGCGTCCCGCGACGTAGCCGTGGATCAGCGAGCTCTTGCCGGAGCCCGCGACGCCGGTGACGACGGTCAGTACCCCGAGCGGTATCTCCACGTCGACGTTCCGCAGGTTGTGCCGGTCCGCGCCTTCGATCGTCAGGGTGCCGCGCGGTGTGCGTACCGTCTCGCGCAGCCGGGCCCGGTGCTCCAGGTACCGCCCGGTGAGCGTCCCGGAGGCGCGCAGTCCCGGCACGTCCCCGGTGTAGCAGATCCGCCCGCCGTCCGTGCCTGCGCCCGGGCCGAGGTCCACGACGTGGTCGGCGATGGTGATGACCTCCGGCTTGTGCTCGACGACGAGCACCGTGTTGCCCTTGTCCCGCAGGCGCAGCAGGAGGTCGTTCATGCGCTGGATGTCGTGCGGGTGGAGTCCGACGGTCGGTTCGTCGAAGACGTAGGTGACGTCGCTGAGGCTGGACCCGAGGTGCCGCACCATCTTCACGCGCTGTGCCTCGCCGCCGGAGAGGGTGCCGGCGGGGCGGTCCAGGCTCAGGTAGCCGAGGCCGATCTCCACGAGGGAGTCGAGCAGGTGCCGCAGGTTGGCGAGGAGCGGCGCCACGGAGGGGTCGTCGACCGCGCGCAGGAACGCGGCGAGGTCGCTGATCTGCATGGCCGAGCACTGGGCGATGGTGGTGCCGTCGATGGTGGAGGAGAGCGCGGCGGCGCTCAGCCGGGTGCCTCCGCAGGCGGCGCAGCCGGTGAAGGCGACGGCGCGGTCCACGAAGGCCCGGATGTGCGGTTGCATCGCGTCGCGGTCCTTGGACAGGAACAGCCGCTGGACCTTGGTGACGAGCCCTTCGTACGTCGTGTTGAGGGTGGCGGCCTTGACCTTGGTCGCGGGCTTGTGGAGGAAGTCGTGCCACTCCCGCTCGGTGTAGTCCTTGAGTTTCTTGTCCGGCGGGAAGAACCCGGAGCCGGCCATGACCTGCCAGTACCAGGAGCCGACGGCGAAGTTGGGCACCGTGACGGCGCCTTCGTCGAGGGAGAGTTCGCGGTCCACGAGCTGGTCGATGTCGATCGTCGACACCTGGCCGATGCCTTCGCATTCGGGGCACATGCCTTCGGCGCTGTTGAAGCTGAAGGCGCTGGAGGTGCCGATGTGCGGGGTGCCGAGGCGGCTGAAGACGATCCGCAGCATGGTGTACGCGTCGGTGGCGGTGCCCACGGTGGATCGGGAGTTGGCGCCCATCCGCTCCTGGTCGACGATGATGGCGGCGCTCAGGTTGCGCAGCGCGTCCACGTCGGGGCGGCCCAGGCTCGGCATGAACGACTGGATGAACGCGGTGTAGGTCTCGTTGATCAGGCGTTGTGCCTCGGCGGCGATGGTTCCGAAGACGAGCGAGGACTTGCCCGACCCGGACACTCCGGTGAAGACGGTGAGCCGCCGCTTGGGCAGGTCCAGTGACACGTCGGTCAGGTTGTTCTCGCGTGCGCCGCGCACCTCGATGACGTGGTGCAGGTCCGCGGCGGCCGGCCGGGGGCCGGAGGGGGCAGCGGGCATGTCGGTTCCTTCTCCTCTGGTGCGGCCGGGCGGTGGCGCCTCGGACGGTCGGGGCGGCAGGGGGCGGGCAGCGGCCTTGGACCCCCGTCGCGTCGCCGTACTCTGCCACAATTTCCGCGTACGGTGTACTCGGTTAGCGCGTGGAGCCCGGTCACGGCAGGCCGCCGGACCGTAGCCCGATCACTGTGGTCGGTCTACGGTCCGGCCGTAGAGACGTGCGTCGCAGGCGGTGGTGACACTCGGGGGCGATCCGCCGACCCCGAGGACAGACGATGCGACCGAAACTCAAGCCCGACGTGCTGTACGTGCCCACCGCGGAGGGGGTGCACCTGTTCGGTGCGGGCGCCGGCCTCGAACTGCGGGGCGGCGCCATCTATCAATGGGTGGACCGGCTGGCGCCGCATCTGAACGGCACCACCACCCTGGAGGGGCTGCTGGGCGGCCTGCCGGAGGACAAGCGCGCCGTGGTCGCGGCGCTGCTACGGCGCCTGGAGGAGGGCGGCTGCCTCACCGACGCGGAGGAGGACGAGCCGCACGGCCTGACAGCTCGTGAACTGGAGACGTACGCGCCGGAGATCGCGTTCGTCGAGTACCACCGCGGCTCGGCGGCCCGGCGTTTCGAGACGTACCGCAACAGTGCGGTGGTGGTGCTGGGCGCCGGGCCCGCGTTCACCGCGCTGATCGCTTCGGCGCTGCGCTCGGGTGTCCGCAGGCTGCGCGCGGTGTGCACGCCGGAGTTCCCCACCGACGAGGACCGGCTGACCGAGCTGACCGAGCTGACCGGCAGTTCCGTACAGCGTGACCCCGACCAGGAGCTGATCCGTACATCCCTGTCCGGTGACTCCGACGCGGAACTCGCCGCGGCACTGGAGGGGGCCGACGCCGTCATTCACGTGTCCTCGGCGCCGGTGACGGACCGGGCCGTACGGCTGCACCGGCTGTGCGGACAGGCCGGTCAGCTCCTCGTGCAGGGCCTCGTGCTGGATGACGTCGCCTGGCTGGGGCCGTCCGGCGACGCCTGGGCGTCGGCCTGGCAGCGCCTGGCGGCGCCGGAGCCGTCGCGGCCCAATACGTTCCTCACCGGTCCCGCCGCGGCCGTGGTCGCCGGTCACCTGGGCCTGGCCGCGTTCACGGCGCTGACGGGCGCGCGGGAGAACGAACCGGCGATGCTGACCCGGATCGACCTGGAGACCCTGCGCACCTCGACGCACACCTTCCTCCCGCACCCATCCACCATGGACGCGACGGAGGAGAGCGCCGAGGAGTTCGGGCAGCGTGTCGAGCGGCTCCGTTCGGCCGGCCCGCTGCCCGCCGCGGAATTCTCCGCACGCGCCGCGACCTGCTTCGACCGGTACACGGGGGTGCTGCGGGCCCTGGAGGAGGGCGACCGCACACAGATACCGCTGAATGTGACCGAGGCGGTACGGCCCGAGGAGGCCGGTGAGCGGGTCTTCGGGTGGGGCACCGGTTTCGCGCAGGCCCGGCAGCGGGCGGCGCTGCGCGGGCTGGCCCGGTACGCGGTGACGGCGCCCGATCCGCGGCGGTTCGCCGGTGGCGGTTCGGTGCGGGGCTGGGACCTGGCGGGCAAGGAGGTCACGGCGGTGCCGGCTCGGGACGTGTTCACGTCGGGGCCCGGTGTGGCCGCCGCTCTCGACTGGACCGAGGCGGTGACCGCGGCGGTCGCGCAGCAGTGTGCGCGGCTGGCGGTGGAGGACGTGCGGTCGGGCGCCGTGGAGGCGGTCCGGCTGGACGTGGCGGGCGCGCCGCTGGACGAGGCGGGCCGCCGCCATCTGGACATGCTGCGCCCGGCGGGTGGCGAGGTGGTGGCCGCCGACATCGGTGCGGCGTTCGGTGTGCCGGTCCTGGCCTGGTGGCAGGGCGCCCGGCCGGTCGGGGTGACCTGCGGCCCCGGCGCGGTGACCGACGGGCTCGAACTGGTCCTGCTGGACCGGCAGTCCGAGCTGACCGGCGAGTCCGCGTACGCTCCGCGGCCGGTCCCGGAGATCGGCGCACCGCCGCGTGGGCCGGGCGGCGCGCCCGTACCGGCGGACGCGGACCTGCCCGCGCTGGTGGAGGCGCTGGCGTCGCGGGGACGGTCCCCGGTCGTGGTGCCGCTCGACCACGACCCGGCCGTGCACGCGGTGCTGCCGAACATCGTCCGGGTGGTGCTCGCCGGATGACCAAGGCCATCACCGGCCGGGCCGGGTCGCTGGGGCTGCGGTTCTGGTACGACACCTTCGAGGGCGTACGGGAACTGTTCGCCGAGGGCCACGGTTCGGAGGGCGGGCCGGACGATCCGCTGCCGAGCAAGACCTACCGCGGGCTGCCCCGCCAGGTGCTGGCCGCCCCGCCACGGCGCATCGGTGACGCGCGCTGGTCCTTCCCCGGCTTCCGCGACCAGCATCCCGAGGGCCCGCCGTCCAGGCCCTGGGACGGGAACACACTGTCCGCGCTGCTGCACCACACCTACGGTCTGGGCCGGATGGAGCTGGGCCCGCAGGCCGCCTGGCCGTACCACCGGCTGGTGGCTTCAGCGCGCTGCTTCCACCCGATGGAGCTGTACGTGTGGCTGGGCGGCGACACCGGGGGCGTACCGGCAGGGTGTTACCACTACGACCCGCTGCACCACGCACTGACCGCGCTGCGGCCCGGCGGCATCCCGGACGAACTGCAGGCGGCCGTGGCCGGCAAGGGCCGGGACACAACCGCGCTGCTGGTGCTCTCCGCGTACTTCCGCAAGACCGCGTTCCGGTACCGCGACTACGCCTACCGGCTGTGCGCGCAGGAGTCCGGCATGGTCATCGGCAACGCGCTCATGGTGGCCGGTGCGCTCGGCCTCGACGCCCGCGTACACCACCGGTTCCTGGACGAGCCGGTGAACCGGGCGCTGGGCCTGGACGGCGCGGAGGAGACCGCGTTCGCCGTGCTGGAGGTCGGGGCGCGGGACGGTGTGCCCGCGGCTCCGGCGTCCGGCCTGGCGCCCCTCGTGACGGAGCATGTCCGTACCAACCGGGAGGATCCGGCCCGCTGGACGCGGCTGACCACGCTGGACGCCGGCAGCCGGCTCACCGGAACCACCCGCTTCGAACCGGTCGACCCGGCGCCGTTCCACCGACCCGCCGGCGGCACCGCCGAACCGTTCGCCGACGACGACCGGCCGCCGGAGAGCGTGGAGCTGGGCGACGCGCTGCGCCGCAGGGACTCGGGCGGGCGGATGTTCCTGCCGGACCGTACCGCGTTGCCGCGGCGGCAGCTCGCGGACCTGCTCCGGTACGCGCTGGAGCCGGTGCCCTCGGACCACGGTGATGCACCGCTGCGGCCGCTGCTGGACTGTCACGTACTGACGCTCAACACCGGCGGCCAGGCTGCCGGGTTGTACCGGCTGGACCCGGCCCCCGCGCTCGTCCCCGTACCCGGACGTGACGGGCGGCCCACGGTGACCATGCTGTGCGACCGCACTCCGTCGGTGAACACCGCGCGCGCCAACGCGGTCGTCTTCCTCACCGTGGACCGCTACGAGGGCGACCGCGGATTCGGGGACCGCGGCTACCGGATCCTGCACCACGAAGGCGGCATCGCGGCCCAGCGCCTCAGCGTGCTGGCCGCCGCGGAGGGTCTCTCCGCCCGGATCACCAACGGGTACGACGACCGGGTCGTGCGGGAACTGCTCGGCGGCGGTCCCGCCCACGTACCGATCTTCGCGATCGTGCTGGGCCGGCGGCAGGCCACCTCCCAGTACGAGCCCCCACTGGACTGGTGACCACAGGCACCGTAGGGCTCCGGTCCCCCGGCAGACCCTACGGGTCCTCCGTAGAGACCCGGAGCCCCCGCGGATCACAGAATCGGCTCGGACAGCGGGCGACCGCCGTCCGCAACCGTCACCCACAGAGGAAGGAGGGACACGACATGGACGCGAACCTGAAGCTGGACCTCGACGACCTGAGCGTGGACCAGCTCGACATCCTGCCGACCGCCCCCGGCTCTACCCTGGAGTCGATCAACGTCGGCCACGCCATGGTCGAGATCGGCGCATCCAACTGCACCTCGAAGGGCTCGCCCGCGAGCTGCTGCTCTTGTTGCTGCTGCTGATCAAGCCGCACGGCAGGGCCGTGCCCGGCGCGTTCCGCGCGTCGGGCACGGCCCGGTGCCACTGACGGGACAGGAAAGACGGAACGTGCGAGGAACGCAGGAGGGGATCGTGCCGGACCGGCCGACCGGACTCGCGGTACGGGGCGAAGGGCTGCTCGCACAGGCGGTCCGCGACGCGGTCTCCCGCCGGCATCCGCCGGCCGCCGAGGACAGCGACCGGTGCGCCGCGCTGCTCACCGTCGACGACGGCTGGCGGGAGGCCGACGTGCCGGGCCGCCCGGACCTGCCGTGGCTGCCCGTCCGGGTGGAGCTGGGCAACGTCGTCATCGGGCCGCTGGTCCTGCCGGGGCGGCCGGGGTGCGCGCAGTGCGCCCGTACCCGCAGGGAGCGTGCCCTGGGGCCGGACAGTCCCCGCGCCGAACTGCTGCGCCGCCACGGTGATCAGCTCGCCGAACGGCCGTCGCCGCTGCTGTCCGCCTGGGCACGCGACACGGTCGCGGCCGTCGTGGAGGCGGAGGCCGCCGCCGTGCTCGACGACCCGGAGCGCGCCGGCACCCGCAACGCGATCACCATCATCGGCCTGGCCGCCCTCACCGCCGACTCGCACCCGTTCCTGCCCGACCCCTGCTGCCCCCGGTGCGGCAGCCTCCCCGACGACCGGCCGCCGGTCCTGATGGACACCCCGCGGCCCAAACTCGGCCGGGACACCCATCGCGTACGCAGTCTCGACACCGGCTGGGACGGTCTGCTGCGGACCTACGTGGACGGGCACACCGGCATCGTCCAACAGCTCGACGTCCGCACCGATTACGCCTACCCCATGGTCTCCGCGCCGCTGCGGCTGCCCGACGGCATCCAGGAGGCGGGCTTCGGCCGCGGCCTGGACTACAGCGGATGTGAACGCACCGCGCTGGCCGAGGCCCTGGAGCGGCTGGGCGGCGCGCGGCCCGGCGGCCGGCGTACGGCCGTCCGCGCGGGCTACGAGCAGGTCGCCGACCGCGCGGTGTGCCCGACCGACCTGGGCCTGTATCCCGCGGACCGCTACGCGGACCCGGAATTCCCCTATCCGGCGTTCACGCCCGACCTGGAGATCAACTGGGTGTGGGGGCACTCCTTCGGCCGCGGCGGGCCCGTGCTGGTGCCCGAGGACTACGCCTATTACCGCACCCATCACGGGAATGCCCAGGCCCGCCCGCTGGCCTACGAGGTCTCCAACGGCTGTGCCCTCGGCGGCTGTCTGGAGGAGGCCGCGCTGCACGGCATCCTGGAACTGGCCGAGCGGGACGCGTTCCTGCTCACCTGGTACGCCCGGCTGCCGGTGCCGCGCGTGGACCTGGACACCGTGGCCGATCCGGCGGTACGGCTGCTGACCGAGCGCATCCGGCAGGACACCGGCCACCGGGTCGCCGCCTTCGCCACCACGCCCGAGCACGGCATCGCCACGTCCTGGGTGATGGCCGTGCACCCCGGGGACGGGCTGGAACCCGCCGCGATCTGTGCCGCGGGCGCCCATTTCGACCCCGAGAAGGCGCTGCTCAACGGCCTCTTGGAGCTGACGGCGAACCTGGGCTGGAACCGTGCCGCCTACCGCGAGGAGCTGCGCCGGATCGAGGCGATGGTCGCCGATCCGCACCAGGTGCGCGAGATGCGCGACCACGCGCTGCTGTACTGCCACCCGGACGCGTACGACCGGTTCGGTTTCCTGCCCGGCGAGGACGCGGCGCAGCCGGTGGCCGAGGCGTTCGCCCGGGCGACGTGCCGGCCGCGCAACGCGGACCTGCGCGACGACCTCGCCGAGGTGGTCGAACGTTTCACCGCCCAGGGCCTGGACGTGATCGTGGTCGACCAGAGCACCGACGAACACCGCGCCGCCGGCTTCGCCTGCGCGAAGGTGATCGTTCCCGGTCTGCTGCCGATGACGTTCGGGCACCGGATGCGCCGCACCCACGACCTGCCCCGGCTGCGCGAACTGCCGGCCCGGCTCGGCCACCGGGACGGGCCGCTGGAGCCGGCGGACGTCAACCCGCACCCCCACCCGTTCCCGTGACGCTCCGGCCGCCCCCTCCCCGTACGGCCGGACCCGCCCGTACGCAACGACCAGAGCCGACCCGCACGCGAAGGCAGGGACAACGATGAGTGGCTTCCACGTCGCGGACACGTTCGGCGTACGCGTCGGCGGTCTGCCGGTGTCGGTGCTGGACGGCCTGCGATCGGCCGAGGTGTGGCGGCGGACCGGCGCGCTGCTCGACGGCGCGCGCGAACTGGCCGGGCGCGGCGCGGAACTTTCCGACGCGCTGTACGCGTTGATCGGACAGGACCCCGCCGTCAAGCCGGCACTGGTCGCGCTGCGCCGGGCGGTGCACAACCAGCGGACGCCGGGCGAGCGCTGCTGGAACGACGAGGTACGCGCCGCCCTGCCCGCCGGGGTGGTGGCGGACGTCGAGCGGTGGTCAAAGCTTCTGGCGGCCCACCGGCAGGACACCGACGACCTGGACCGCCTGCTCCCCCAGGACGCCGCCGAACGCCATGCCGCCCTGCGCGAGGCGGCCGCGCACCCGGTGTTCCGGCACGGTCTGATCCAGGGCAGCCCGGTGCTCCACGAGCAGCTGCGCAAGTGGCTCCGGCGTCCCGAAGGCACCCCGCCGGACCGGAAGCTGGCCCTGCGGCTGGCCAAGTACCTGTCCCGGGTGGCGGCCAAGACCAGCCCGTTCAGCACCTTCACCGTCAACGGCCTCGGCCGGTGGGACGGTCCGCGTGCGGATGCGGGCGGACCGGTGGTGCGCGACACCGTCGAGATCAACCTGTGGCTCGTCCAGCAACTCGTCCGGCGGCTGCGCGAGCACCCGGCCCTGGCACCCGCCGTCCGGCTGCGGGCCAACCCGAGTGCCCTCCTGGCCGACGGCCACTGGGAGTTCCTGGGCCCCGGCGAGGAGGAGCCGCTGCGTACCCTCCCGGTGTCCGCGCCGGTCCGAGCATGTCTGGACTTCGTCTCCGACGGCCCCCGCCCGCGCCACGAGGTGGCCGCCCACCTGGTCGAGCGGAGCGGCGCCACTCGGGAACAGGCCGGGCAGTACCTCGCGCGGCTCACCGAGCTCGGTCTGCTGGAGGCCGTGCCCCCCTTCTCCGAACAGGCGATGGACCCGCTCGCCGAGCTGCGGGCATGGGTGGACACCGGCGGCCCGGCGCTGGCCGAGGTGTCGGCGCAGCTAAAGGAGGTGGCCGCGCTGCTGGACGGGTACCCGGGGCTGAGCGACCCGGACGACCGTCAACGGCGCAACCAGGAGATCCACGAGGCGCTGGGCCGGGTCGCCGAACGCGTCGGGCCGGAGCACGTCATCGTGCCGCCCAAGAACCACATCATCGAGAACGCCCTGCTCGTCGGACCACCCCCGGCCCAGGACCGGCAGGCGTGGGAACCGCTGCTGCGCGACCTGGACACCGTCCGCCGCTGCTTCGCAGCGCTCGACCCGGCGCTGCCCGGCCGGGTGGCGCTGGCCCGGCTGTTCACCGCGCGCTTCGGGGCCGGCGCGGGCGTACCGTTCCTCGCGTTCCACCGTGCCGTACAGGAAGAGCTGCGTACGGACCCGCAGCTGCCCGGCCTGCTGACCGTCTCGCAGCACGGCTACGCGCCGCTCGCCGACAGTCCGCTGCCCCGGATCAAGGAGCTGCTGCGGATACGGGCCGGGCTCACCGGCGCGGCCCTGAACGCGCGGCCGGACGCCGACGGGGTGGTGCACGTCGATCCGGCCCGGCTGACGGCGCTGGCCGACAGCTGGCCCGCGTGGCTGCGGCCGCCCGGTTCGGCCGCGTTCTACGGCCAGCTGACCGGCGGGCCCGGAGACCCGGCCGGGTTCGTGGTGAACGCCGTCAACGCGGGGCACGGGCGGGGCCGCGACCGGATCCGCCGGCTGCTCGGCCAGGCCGGAGTCACCGTGGCGGGTGAACCTTCCGGCCCGCCCGGCGACGTGATCCTGGCGGACACCTGCCACCACTACGGCAGCAATGTGGGCCTGCGCGACCTGACCATGACCGACGAGATCGACTACCCCGGCTCGGCGAGCCCGCGTCCGGCGGAGCGGCGCATCCCGCTGCACGACCTGGAGGTGCGCCACGACCCCGTACTGGACCTCCTCGTGCTGTGGTCGCGCACCCGCGACCGCCAGGTGCGGCCGGTGCACCCCAGTCTGATCGCGGAGTTCTGGCTGCCGCCGGCCATGCGGCTGCTGATCCAGGCGTTCGGCGACACACCGACCCTGCTCATTCCCGGCCGGCGGATGTTCGGCGACATCTCCCCCGTCACGGCGCAAGGCGTGCTGCGCGAGCCCCGGATCACGATCGGTACGGTCACGGTCAGCCGCCGCCAGTGGGTGTTCCGTACGGGCGAGGCGCCGGTGCGCGGCAAGGGCGAGGCGGACCGCCCGTACCTGCTGCGCCTGGCCGCCTGGCTGCGCGAACACGGCGTCCCGGAGCGCTGCTTCGTGCGCGCGCTGGATCCGTCCACGCTGACCGGCGGCAACATCTGGCAGCTCAAGTCACGCAAACCGCTGTACATCGACTTCGCCGACCTGCTGCTGGTCGGGCTGTTCGAGCGGATGCTCACCGAGGAGGGCAGTCTGCTGTTCCTCCAGGAAGCCCTGCCCGACCCGTCCGCCGCGCCGCACTACGGGGACGCCGGAGCCCGCGTCACCGAACATCTCGTGGAGGTCGGTCCCGATGTCCGCCGTTGACCGCCCGGTGCACCCCGCCACCGCCGAAGCGTCCGACTGGGTGTGCGCCCACGTCTTCCGCGACACCGGCCACGACGCCCTGCTCACCGAGTGCGTCCGCCCGCTGGTCGCCGGCCTGTCCGCCGACGGGCTGCTGCACCGCTACTTCTTCCTGCGGTACTGGGAAGGCGGCCCGCACGTACGGCTGCGCCTGCTGCCCACCGGTACGGAAGCGGCCCGCGCGGTACGGCAGCGGGCCGCCACCGCGATCGGTGCCTTCCTGCGGGACAGTCCGGCGCCCGACACCGTGGACCGCACGCGGTACGCCGGACTCGCCGGCGAACTGGCCTCCCTGGAGGACCTTCCGGAACACGACCGGGTGCTGCGCCCGAACAACACGGTCGAGTTCCTGCCGTACCGGCGCGAGCACGCCGTGTACGGGCACGGCGCGGCCATGGCCTCCACCGAAGAACACTTCCAGGAGTCCAGCGAACTGGCCCTGGCACTGATCGCGGCCGGTGCGACCGGGCAACAGCGGGCACTGCTCGCCCTGGACCTGATGCTGTCCGTACTGGCCCTGTGCGACGAGCTGCGCGCGCAGTGGGTGGCGAGCGGGCAGCCGCTCATCCCGTTCGCCGGTGGCAGCGAGCCCGCCGCCACCGAGGAGCACTACCGAGCCAGACGGGACCACCTGCGGGAACGTGCGCTGCGCGTGTGGCAGCTCGCCCCGGACCCCACCGGGTCGACCCCGCAGGCGCACTGGCTGCGGTCGATCCGCCGGCTGCAGGACCGGCTCACCGGCTGGGAGGACTCCGGCACCTTCACCTCCGCGTGGGCAGGCTCGCCGCTGGCGCACGGCCCCGACCTGGCCGCGCTGCCGCACCCGGCCACCACACTGATCCTGCTGCGCTGCGCACACCTGGCCAACAACCGGCTCGGTCTGACCCTGGACCAGGAGAACCACCTACGCTTCCTGGCAGGCCGGATCGTCACCGACCTGCCACGGACGCCGGTCCCCTGACCCGGCCCGGCGTCAGGGGCCGGGAGGAGGACGGACCGGGTCCGGTGTGACGGGCGCTGCCGTCGGACACCGGGCGCGCCCGGTCGTCCGGCGTCTCGGCGGACGGCTGCGCCGGGAACGCCGCGGCCAGCTCCTGGCGGCCCGAGATGCCCAGCTTCCGGTAGACGCCGGACAGGTGGAACTCCACCGTGCGCATGGTCAGGAACAGCATCTGGGAGATCTGCCGGTTGGTGTGGCCGCTCCGGGCCAGCCCGGCGATCTTCGACTCCTGCGGTGTCAGCAGCGGATGCGTACGGAGTGGCTTGTCGTGGGCCGGGGCGGGCTCCGGCGCCGTACCCAGCCGCCGGGCCAGCGGCACGGCACCGCACTCGCCGGCCAGCTCCAGCGCCGCGGCGTACTCGCGGTCCGCGTCGGCCGGCCGGCCCGCGGCGCGCAGCGCGGCACCCAGGTCGGCCCTGGCCACCGCCAGTTCCAGGCGGGCGGGCGACGCTTCGAGGTGCCGTACCGCTTCGGCCAGCAGCATGCGCCGGCGCTCGCCCGACCGGGTCATGGCGAGGGCGTGCCCGGCGATCCCGATGGTGCGCGGCGTGCCCCAGCGGCGGGCGGCCTCCAGTTCCTCGCGCGCCAGGGATTCGGCCGGGTCGGTGGCGCCGTCGGCGGCCAGCGCGAGCGCCGCGCGGGAGCGCCACGGCACGATCGCCGGATTGACGGCTCCCCGGCGCGTCAGCTGCCGCCCGGCGGCCAGCAGATCGGCGACCGCCCGGGCGTGTTCCCCGCGCAGCCGCCACAGGGCCGCCCGCGCGGCGAGCAGGTACGGACCCTCGTACCGGCCGTGCGGCTCGTCGTCCGGACCGTGCTCACCGGACCCGTGTGCGGCCAGCAGCGCGGCGGCCTCCTCCTGGTCACCGCAGAGCACCAGCGCCTCCACCAGGCCGGCCACCGCGAAACCGGTGATGATCGGCAGCGCGGTGCGGCCGGGGCCGATCTCCTCGATCACCGGCCGCAGGATGGCCACGGCGCCGGGCAGGTCCCCGGCGACCCGGCAGATCCTGGCGCGGGAGATATCCGCCGTCAGACCGGCCCGACGGCCCGACATCGCGCGGCTGAGCCGCCCGGTGCGCCAGCAGTGGGACCGCGCCTCGGCGAGTTCGTCGGCGCGGATCAGGGCCGCGCAGCTCTGCCAGATGCGCCCGAGGTCGCCGTGCTCCACCCCGGTCAGCGCCTGCCGCGCCGCGGCGAGGGCCGCGTTCCGGTCCGTTCCCCGGTCGGCGGCGATCGCGGCCCGCAGATTGGCCCGTTCCCTGCTGCGCCCGTGACCGGCCGGCTCCGGCCCGTCCGCCAGGCGGTGCGCCTCGGCGGAGGGGCCCGCCGGGTCGAGCAGCGAGACGGTGGCCTTGCGGAGCGTGAGCCCGCGTACCGCCTCCGGGTGGCCGGTGCCGATCCGGTCGGTCGTCTCGTCCAGTACGGAGGCGGCGTCCGCCGGCCTGCCCCGGTCGATCAGCATCCCGGCCACGTCGAGGGCGAGTTCGGCGCAGACCTCGGGGTCCTCGGACTCGCGCAGCAGGGTGTCCAGTCCGCTGAGTGCCAGGTCCGGGTCGACGAAGGTCTCGGCCTCGGCCAGTTCGCGCCGTACGGCCGAGCGGACGTCCGCGGGCAGCCGGTCCCGCAGCACGCACCGCAGATAGCGGCTCGCCTCCTCGGCCCGTCCCTCGTGCAGCAGTTTGCGGGCCGCGGTCCGCAGCGGCTCGACCGCCCACTCCAGCCCGGTCGGGCCCGCGGCGGCGAGCTGCTGGGCGATCCGTTCCGCTCCCCACTGCTCGTCGCGCAGGATCCCGGCCACCTTCAGGTGCGCGGCTATCCGGGAGCCGACCGGCATCCCGGCGAGCACCGCGGCGCCCAGCAGCGGGTGCCGGAACGCCGGCGGCACCCGGTTGGCGAGCACCTGCCGCGTCACGAGCGTGTCGATGGCCTGCAGCGCCCCGGGCACCGGCAGTTCGGCCAGCGTGGCGGCGTGGGCGACCTCCGCGCTGTCCCCCAGAATCGCGACGGCCCTGGCCATGGCCAGGGCCGGTCGGGGCAGGTCGTCGAGCCACCGCCGGGTACATCGCAGGGCTTCGGGGCCGATCGCGCCGCGCAGGTCCGGTGCCGTGACGGCCGTCGCCGGGCGGCCTGCCAGGTGGGCCAGCAGCAGGCCGGGGTTGCCGCCGGTCAGTTCGTGGCACACGGCGGCCGCGGCGGCGTCGAGCGTGAGGCCGCACTGCTGCGCGGCGAATCCGGCGACGGCGTCCGGCGGCAGGCCGGTCAGTTCGATGTGCTCGGCGCGGGCGAGGAGTTCGGCCACGCCGGTCGACCGGCCGCCCTCGGGGTCGTCGCCGGCCGCGCCGATGACCAGCAGCGGTGCGGGCCGGTCGGACGCGGCCAGGGCGACCAGCCAGCGGGCCGTCGACGCGTCGATGTCCATGAGGTCGTCGACGCACACCGCGAGGGGCGAGCGTGCCAGCACGTCCCGACCGTGGCCGACGTAGGCGTCCAGGGTCTCCGGTCCGTCGCCGCCCGGGCGGCCGAGGGCCTGGCGGGCCGCGGCGAACGGGGTGTCCCGTACGGCCGGCCCGCCGGTGGTCGTCCCCACCCGGAAGCCCGCGGCCGCGGCGCGGGCGGCGGCCGTCTCCAGCAGCGCGCTCTTGCCGGCGCCGCGTTCCCCCCACACCGCGACGATCGCCGGAACGCCGCCGCCCGCCCGCCCGATCAGCCCGTCCAGCTGGGCCAGCTCCCCTTCACGACCGGTTAACGGCATCGACAGCCCTCCCGATAGACATGAATATGTCGGGACGTCATGACACCCGATAGGTTCGTCCATCTTTCATCCTGATACGCGCCAAACCGGAACGGCTACTGCCGACCGGGCCAAGAACGGCCGATTCGGCACCTCTGTCGGCCAATTCCGGTCTGCCGAGGGCCCGGCTCCGGGGCTTCGCACCGCCGGACCGGCCCCGCCCCCGGAACGCGTCCGCGGGCGACGCCCCAGCGTCGCGCCCGTACCAACGCCCCGAAGCTCTCCGGCGTCCGCCCGCCCGTCTAAGGTGCGGCAATGACCTCGCACACCTATCTCACCGAACTGTTCTCACTGGACGGGCTGGTCGCCGTGGTGACCGGCGGCAGTTCCGGCATCGGCCGAGCCATCGGCGGGGCTCTCGCCCGCTCCGGCGCGAGCGTCGTGACCGTGGCGCGCAAGGAGGCCGAACTGCGCGCGACGGTCGACGAGCTGACGGCCGACGGCTGCCGGGCCGCGTGGGTGAGCGCCGACCTCGGTACGCGTACGGCCGTACGCGAAGCGGCCGAAGAGGCGGCCGGGGTGTTCGGTGAGCCCGACATCCTCGTCAACTGCGCCGGGGTCAACCTGCGGCCGCCGATGAGCGAACTGGACGACGCGGTGTGGGACACCACGATGGCGGTGAACCTGGAGGCGCCCTACCTCCTGGGTCAGCGCTTCGGTCCCGGCATGGCCGAGCGGGGTTTCGGGCGGATCATCCACATCACGTCCCAGCAGGCGCACCGGGCGTTCGTGCAGAGCGGCGCGTACGGCGTGTCCAAGGGGGCGCTGGAGTCGCTGGCCCGCTCCCAGGCCGAGGCGTGGTCGCCGTACGGCGTCACCTGCAACACCCTCGTGCCGGGCTTCGTGCTGACACCGCTCAACGCCCGTCTGGCGTCCGACCCCGAGAAGGTGGCGGACCTGGCCGCCCGCACCATGACCGGGCGCAACGGCCTCGCCGAGGACTTCGCGGGCGCCGCGGTCTTCCTCGCGAGCCGCGCCTCGGCGTACGTCACCGGGCAGTCGCTCTTCGTGGACGGCGGCCTCTCCGTACACTGAGCCGCCCCGCGACTACACTTCACGCGGCGCCGGCCGGCCACCTCCGCGGCGAGCCCCCGGAGCCGCACCGCCCCGATCCGGACGCACGGCGAAGGAGTGGCACATGAACCGTTACGAGCCCGCGGCCCCCGGACGTCTGCGGCGGACGCCATGAGCGCCGGAGCGGAACACCTCACCGGGCGCATCGCCCTGACCTCGGCGGCCGAGGAGCTGATCCGGCGGCTCCGCGCGGCCCACGGGCCGCTGATGTTCCATCAGTCGGGCGGGTGCTGCGACGGCAGTTCCCCGATGTGCTATCCGGCGGGCGAGTTCCGTACGGGCGCGGCGGACGTACTGCTCGGGCGGCTGTCTGTGCCGGGCGTCGCCGAGACGGTGGACTTCTGGATGGCGGCGGACCAGTTCGCCCGCTGGCGGCACACCCATCTGACGGTGGACGTCGTGCCGGGGCGCGGCGGAGGCTTTTCCCTCGAAGCTCCCGAGGGGGTGCGATTCCTCATCCGCTCGCGGCTGTTCACCGAGGAGGAGCGGGCGCGGCTCGGCGACTGAGGCGGCGGCCCGGGCCCCGGGCGGAAGTCTGGTGAGGCCCCGCGCACGGGGGATGACGCGGGGCCTCACCTGGTGAAACGACCGAACCGGGTGCGGGGTTCCCCGCCGACGCCCGACTTTGCGAAAAGTTTTCACCTCAGCCCCGGAGCCGACGCACCGCCCTCACGCCTCGTCCTGTACCAGCCGCTCCAGCATGTCCTGGAAGTCGACGTCCACGACCACCCGCAGCCCGTCCCCGTCCGGCTCGCTCAGCCGCGTCATCGCGCCGCGCCGCCACCAGTACACGTTGGGACTGATCGCCCCCGCCGCGTCCTCGTGGCCCGCCGCGGCGAACTGCGCCATGGCCTGGAGCGCCGGGACGACCTGCGCGTCATGGATGGGATGGAAGGCCAGCTGGTGGCGGAAGGGCAGCGCGACCAGCGCGCCGTCCTCGGTCAGCGGCGTCCCCATGATCCGCTCGACCAGCTCCTCCAGGACCAGCACCCGGCTGGCGGTGAAGAACGAGTCGCCCAGCACCACCTCGAAGGCCGAACCGTCACCGCGCCGGACCGTCTCGTGCCCCTCCACCGGCAGCGCGCGCAGGTTGTTCAGCGCCCTGATCCGCAGCTCGGGCACCTCGCCCAGGTCCGTCAGCGAGTCCTCGCTGAGCATCTGCACGGCCTCCGGCAGGTCCAGGGCCAGCACCTCGCGCAGCCCGGGGGCCGGCGTCCGCCCGTACCGGAAGGCGTCCGCGGGCGGCAGGGTCTCCTCGGCGACCACCCGCGGGAACAGCCGGGCCCGGATCTCGTCCTCGGAAAGGGTCTCCATCGGCTGCGGCCCGTCCATGGTGCGCAGCACCTTGCCCACGTGGTCGCGGATCATCCCCGGCCACACCCGCTCGCCGCGCCGGTCGCGGTGGCAGACCGCGGCGAGGTTGCCGAGGCCGAACCGGCGGCCGCCGGCGTCGGCGACCACGCCCGCGTACACCGTGACCTCCAGGCCCCGTTCGGCGAACGCCTGCCGGACCTGCGCCCGGAAGACGCCGCCCTCCCGCTCCGAGAAGAAGGAGAACTCCCCGTCGCGCGGGGCATCGCGCGGATCCCGTTTCGGTCCACGGCGGAACAGGCCCATCTCTTCCTCCCGGCGACGGCCACGATGCCGCCGATCGTAACGGGTGCACCGAAGCCCCCGACCCGGTCCCCGGCCCGCCGCACCCCGGCTCCCCCGCCGCACCGTTGTACGGCCGGCCGGGGTCCTCCATGGTCATGCTGCCCAGGAACGCGGCTGGTCATGGCGCTCGTGGGCAGCGGGACCGGCAGCCGGGCGACGGGCGGGTGCCGCCCGTGGCGCGATAGGCTGCGGGGCCCGCTCTGAGGGTGTGGCGGCCCCGGCGGGTGCACTGGCTCCGGCGGCGCGCGCCGCTACCGCCCCGCACCGGACGCACCGGACGCTTCGGCGGCGGTACGCGGACACGTCCATCGCCCGCACGGGCGTCGCCAGCGGGAATGCGACGTCCGAATCCCGCCAGCCGCCACACCCCGGCGGCGGCACAGTGGAAGTGACGGACGAGCCGGTGAACGGCGCCATAGCTCAGAGAACAGAGAAAGGGGCCGGACGATGACGGCCACGACGGTCCACACGACACTCGGCAGCCCGCTCGGCGACCTGCTGCTGGTGGGCGAACCGTCCACCACCGCACCGGGCGGCACCGCGCTGACCTCCCTGTCCGTACCGGACCAGAAGGGCGGCGCCACGGTCCTCGGCACGTGGACCCACGCCCCCGCGGCCTTCACGGAGATCGCCGCACAGCTCAGCGCCTACTTCGAGGGCCGGCGCACCAGCTTCGCCATCGAGTACGTACCCGGGGGCACCCCCTTCCAGCAGCGCGTCTGGGAGGCCCTGGAGGCCGTCCCGTACGGCGAGACGTTCACCTACGGCGACATCGCCACCCGCATCGGCGCCCCGCGCGCGGCGGTACGCGCGGTGGGCACCGCCATCGGCCGGAACCCGCTGCTGGTCGTCCGCCCCTGTCACCGGGTCATCGGCGCCAACGGCACCCTCACCGGCTACGCGGGCGGCCTGCAGCGCAAGGAACAACTCCTCCGCCTGGAAGGCGCGGCCTGCGTCGCGGGGACGCGCACCGCTTGACGGCCGGTGTGGCGGTACAGGGAGCCGGCTCCGTTCCCAGGCGTTTTCCAGTGGTCACCCGAGTACGCCGACCTGCGGCGCGCGGACTCTCTGGCGCGGGAGATCTTCTCGGACGTCGCCAACAAGTGGGCGCTCCTGATCATCGAGGCGCTCGGCGAGCGCACCCTGCGTTTCAGCGCGCTGCGGAACGAGGTCGAGGGCATCAGCCACAAGATGCTCACCCAGAACCTGCGCATGCTGGAGCGCAACGGCCTGGTCGGCCGGAAGGTCCACCCCACCGTGCCGCCGCGGGTCGAGTACACCCTCACCGAACCGGGCCGGGCCCTGCGCGCCACGGTCGACGCCATGTGCGGCTGGACCCACCGGTACCTCGGTCACATCGAGGAAGCGCGCCGCGGCTTCGACGCCTGACCCACCGGGCCACAGCAGGGAACGGCGCCAAGTCCCCCCGGTCCCGGCGCCGTTCCGCCCGCCGCTCCTCCCTTCCCCCCACCACCCGCGAACGCGGGCCGGGAGGAGCGGCCGGCAGCGGCTGGACCCGAGTCGGGCAATCCCCCGCATCACCCAACCCAGGCAGCCTCGGCCGGAGCCCGTCCGCAGTGGGACGGGCGCCCGAAGCACTGCCGAGTATATTGGCTCGGAGCCAGTCAACGCAGCGGCTGCACCATGACCTTTTTCGAGCGGCCTGTTCCGCGAGCCCCACGATCATGCTCCGGGCCGTCTCCCGCGTGACGTTCCGGCGCGGCGAACACGGCAGCCACACCCGTTTTCGTACACTTGAGCGAATCGACGGCGGTGGGCCGCGACGACGGAAAAAGGGGCGGACGTGAGAGATGCCGAGGGTCTTGCGGCGGTCGGCGAGGGGGCGTATGTGCTGCGCAATGTGGGCAGCGGCCTGCTGCTGGAGGTCGAGGACGGCCGCAAGGGCAGCGGGGCGAACGTGCGGCAGGGCACGGAGGACGGTTCACCGGCCCAGCTGTGGCGGGTCACCGAGGTCCACCCCGGCAGCGGACTGCGCCATCTGACCAACGTGGGCAGCGGCAAGCGCCTGGACGTCACCGGCGCCTCCACCGAGAACGGCGCCAACGTCCAGCAGTGGAAGGCCAACCATTACGGCGCGCAGGAGTGGCTGCTGGAACAGGACGTGGCCACGCCCGGCACGTTCACGCTGACCAACTACGCCAGCGGCCTGCTCCTGGAGGTCGCCGACGACAGTCCGGAGCCGGGGGCCAACGTCCAGCAGTGGGAGGACCGGGACCGCCCGGGCCAGTGGTGGCGGCTGGAGAGCCGCTGACAGGGGCGGCCGAGCCGGGGCCCCCGCCGTCGCCCGCTCAGAAGCCGGCGGCGCGCTCGATGCGGTCGAGCAGGCGGTGGCGGCGGGCGGCGTGGGCGAAGTCCGGGGCATGGTGGGTGCCGCCGGCCAGATCGGTCCGGATCTGCTCGTAGGCGTGGGCCACGGTGTACGCCACCTCCGTGGTGCGGCCGGCGAACGCGGGGAGCGTCGCGTACGCGTCGGGGAGCGGCAGTTCCGCGAGCACCGCGTCCTCACCCCGCGCGCCGTACACGGTGACCTGGCCGAACTGCAGATGACCCGAATCGCCGGTGACCAGCAGGTCGCCGGCGGTCCCGTTGATCTCCCAGTGGAAGTTGGTGGCGCGGGACAGGCCGCCACGGAAGTGCACCGAGGCCACCGCGCCGCCTTCGAGTACGCCGCTGACGGCGATCTGGTCCGGCACGTCCATCCGCGCCGGCTCGCCGGTCACTTCGTCGTACACCTTCGGACGCCGGGTCGCCATGGTGGCGTCCAGGTCGGTGAACTCACCGAGGGCCATGGTCACCGCGTCGATGGTGTGACCGAAGGGAATGGTGAGCATGGAGCCGCCGTTGCCGCGGTCGAGGAGGTACGCGCCGTCCGGCTCGAACCGCGCCCCCCAGCGACGGCCCGAG
This sequence comes from Streptomyces sp. NPDC033221, assembly GCF_055577005.1. NCBI lineage: Bacteria > Bacillati > Actinomycetota > Actinomycetes > Kitasatosporales > Streptomycetaceae > Streptomyces > Streptomyces sp. NPDC033221. Next base: position 81,213 of record NZ_JBVIQN010000024.1, read on the forward strand.
GCGATGATGCTGGTGGACAGCACCTCCCCCACGTACCTGTCGGCGATCAGGTCCCGTACGTACCGGACCGGCGGCGCGGAGCGGGCCTGCAGCCCGACGAAGGTGCGGACACCCCGGGCTTCGGCGACGGCGGCCAGCTCTTCGGTCTCCGCGAGACCGTTGCCCAGCGGCCACTCGCTGAGGACCATCTTCCCGGCTTCGAGGGCGGCCAGGGCCAGTTCGCGGTGGTGCGGGACCTTGACCGCGACGACCACGAGGTCGACCTCGGCACGCCGTACGAGTTCGTCGGCGCTGCCGAAGGCCAGCGGAACGCCGTACTTCTCGCCCGCGGCCCGTGCGGACCGCGCAGTACTGGCGGACAGGGCGCGGACCTCGTATCCCGGTACGGCGGACAGTGCGGGCAAGTGGGCGCGGGCGGCCCAGCCGCCGGAGGCGCTGAGGCCGATGATGCCGACGCCGATCGGGGCGGCGGTGGGGGTGGGGGTGTGCGCGGGCATGGCGGATTCCTTTCACCGGGCACGCGGAACGCGGTGGTGCGCTCGGTCGAGCGGCGATCACGACGGTAAACCATGTTCGCGCTAAAGTGAACATGGTTCGGTGGCTGACCACGCGCGGGACAGTGGGGGATACTGAGGGCATGGCCAGCCGAACGTCCTCCCCCCTGCTCCACCCCGACGAGCGGGACTTCGACCTGTTCACCGTCATGAGCGCACTCACCGACCCGGTCCGGCTGAGCATCGTCCTCACCCTCTCCACCGAGTCCGCGGTGCCCTGCGGCACCTTCGACCTGCCCATCGCCAAGTCCGCGCTCAGCCGCCACCTGCGGGTGCTGCGCGAGGCGGGCGTCATCAGCCAGCGGGACGAGGGCACCCGCCGGGTCAACTCACTGCGCGCGCGAGAGCTGGACCGCCGCTTCCCCGGCCTGCTCACCCTCGTACTGAAGGAAGGCTCCGAGCGCGGCGCGCCGCAGCCGGTGGCCGGCTGAGGAGCACGCCCTGCGGGAGATGCCGGTACCGATCGGCTGAACCGACCGGGACGCCGGCCCGGTCGACGTGTTTTCGCCTCGGGATGAGCAGAAGCACGATAGCTTCCACAGCGGCAGGGACATTGTCACCGGGGACAGCCACCGCATCCCCGCCGCCAGTGGCTGACACCGAAATGTGCCCCCAGTCCGGTCGGCCCACCCTTTCACCCCTCGCCACCAGCACCCTTCAAGGTCACACAGGGAATCCTGATGTCAGGAAGTTCGGATGAGCGGAAATGTGCGGCCGAAGCCGGGGTTTTCGCCCGAGAGGCTGACCTTCTTCACGGATGCGATCTTCGCGATCGCGATGACGCTGCTGGCCGTCGAATTGAAGCGCCCGGACGAGAAGGAGCTCGCGTCGGCTCGTGCGCTGGGTGGTTTCCTGGTCGACCAGCGGGACTCCTACCTGGCGTTCGCGCTGGCATTCGTCCTTCTCTGGTCGGTGTGGCGCCGCCACCACAAGCTGATGGACCGGATCGGCAAGCTGTCTGCCGCCTTCACGGCCTGGCACGCGCCATTCCTCATGCTGGTCGCGTTCCTTCCGTTCCCGACAGCGGTCATCGGCGTGTCCGTCGGCAATCCGCTGGCGCAGACCCTGTTCGCCGGCACCATCGCGGCCATGGCCTGCTGCGAGGCCGTCATCAAGGAGATCTCCACCAGCACCGGCCTGATCACCGGCGACGCCGCAGAAACCCGTCGGCACACCGATAACTCCTGGGCAGTCGGCCTCTGGTTCGCCCTCAGCGCCGTCGTCGCCTGGCTGCTCCCGTACGCCTTCGTCCTGTGGTTCTTCGCCTCGCTGGCCGCCCGGTACGGAGGAGCGCTGATCTCCCGCCTGCGCACTTCCCACCCGGATCCGCACGACGGGGATACGCCGCGGAGCTGAGCGCCGGCCCGTCCGGGACCGCACCGCACATACGGTAGGGCGGGCCCGGTTCGGCGGTTCAGTCACCTGGAGGGGGGGCGTTTTCGCCGCCGACGGCGCCCCGTCACAGTGGCTTGTTCTTGCTTGAGCCGGTCGAAATTCTCACGGACGTAACGGCGTATCTCCGTCATCGGGAAGGGAGTCGGGGGTTGTTCGAGCGTGAGGTTGCCCTGTTCCCACCTGGCCGCGGTGACCTCGTCCCAGGAAGCGTGCGCGTAGACCTCCAGCAGGACGGGTGGCATATGTGGTTCTGCCAGCAGGTCGGCTTTGTTGACCAGGATATCCCGCATGGTCCGGAGGTTGGGCAGGAACACCGTGGTGATCCAGAGTCGCCATTCCACCAGTTCCTCCTCGGTCAGTGGCAGCTCGTCCGGCCCGTGCTGCAATGGCGATCAACTCGTACGCGGCGCGCCAGTGCTCGTTCTCCACGCGGGAACGTCCGATCGCGCGGTACTCGTCGGCAGTGGCCACCCGAATCCGGCTCAGCGCGCGGTACTGGGCGTCGATCTCGGCCTGCACCGCATCGGAGTCGGCGGGCACCTCGGCGGCCAGCAGTTCGGCCAGCCGGATCATCTGGGCCGTGCGCTCGCGCTGGGCGGCCTCGATCTCGGCTTCGCTGAGCGTCGAGTTGTACTGCTGGACGGCCTCGGCCAGCTCCGGAAAGTCGCGCAAGGTCTTCATGTACTGGGTGGGCCGGATGCCTTCGAACAAGTTCTCCGCTCGGTTGATGCTGGTCATGGGGCTGCCGTCCTTCCTGGACCGCTCCAGTTCGGTGATGGCGCGGGAGACGGTGGCGGCCAGGGCGTCGAGCCGGTCGCGTTCGGCGAGCAGCCGGCGAAGGTGGCCGCGCAGGGCCTCCACTTCGCCGACCTGCGCGGCCAGGATCCGGCCGATCTCGGACAGGCCCAGGCCCAGCGCCCGCAGTACGAGAATCTGCTGCAGGAGCAGCAGCTGCGGTTCCTCGTAGTAGCTGTGGCCGTTCGCGCCGATCCACGCCGGCGGCAGCAGACCGGCCTGGTCGTAGTGCCGCAGGGTCCGGGCCGTCACGCCCGACATGCGCGCGACCTCCGCGATCGGCCACGCCATCGCCGCCTTCCAGCCCGGCTGCACTCGGATTCCGTACCCCCTGGGAGCCGTCACGCCGGCCGGCGAGAGCGGGAACACACTGATCTCTCCGATGCCGACGTGGCCCATCGCCTCGTGGCAGCGTGGCAAGGCACCGGACCAGCCGTGGCAGCCGTGGACGACAGCGCACTCCTCGGCTTCATGGCGGCCACGCTGGAGGACCGATCCGGGCACCAGCGCTCACGAATCCGCATGCATCAGCACGCGTCCGTACAACGGGGAAGACGTGAGATCTACCGCCGCCTTCACGCGGCTCTGGCCGACCGCCTCACCGCTGCGCCCTCATCGACGAACCGCGGACGAGTGGTGCGCGCGGGCGGCGTGCAGGTGGTCGGCCAGCCATCGGGCGGGGTGATCGTTGCCGCGGGAGGCCAGGATGAAGGCGAGCAGAAGGATTTCCGGGGGCAGGGCGGCTGGGTGGCCCAGCCGGTCGAAGAGCCGGTGGGCGCGGTCGTGTACGTAGGTGGCCACCGGTTCGTCGTCGAGGAAGAACGGCAGCTGCAGGCCGTGTTCCCTGGCGGTCTCGGCGGCGTGGGAGGCGGTTTCGGTGAGCGACTGCTCCGCCGTCATGGTCTCGATGGGCGCCCGGTGCGGGGTGAACCACGCCATGTCCGCGTCCGCGTCCGGCGGGCCAGGGGCGAGGAGTTGGCCGGCCAGATGACGGGCGATGGCCGGGGCGCAGTGGAAGCCGTCGCGGTAGGTGCCGGTGGCGAAGTACAGGCCCGCCACCGGGCAGGGTCCGATGAGGGGGAAGCCGTCCAACGTGATGGGGCGTGCGCCCCACATCCATGCGCTGAGCTGGCTGTTCGCGATGGCCTGGTCGATCTCCTGGCGCGCGGTGCGGATCAGGATTTCGGCAGCGCCGACCACCGGCCCGTCCGGGCGGTGGCAGGTGAGGAAGTTGGTGGCGCCCAGGTACTGCTGGTCCGTCACCGGCAGGGGCAGCAGGTGCAGGCCGCAGCCGGCGGCCCGGTTCGGTGTACGGATCACCTGGCGGGCGCCGCCGGGCCGGGTGCGCCGGGTCAGCAGGGCGGATCCGGCGCCGTGCAGCAGCGGGGGCACCGCCCCGGGCGGCAGCACACCGGTGGTCAGCTCGCTGCTGCGGCTGCCGGCGGCCAGGACGACCGCGCCGGCGCCGAGCGTGCTGCCGTCGGCCAGCCGTACCCCGCGTACCGTGTCCGCGGTGGCCAGCACCTCGCGAACGGTGTCCGGAACCGTACGTACCCGGTGCCGGCGGGCGGCCGCCTCCAGGGCGGCCAGGACGGCGCGCGCGTCGACGCAGCCCTCCCGGTGCAGGTGCACCGCCCGCAGCGGGCGGGCCTGCGGCGCGGGGTCCAGGCCGGGGATGTCGGCGGCATCGATGAGGTCGTGCGGTTCACCGTGCTCCTCGGCGGCTCGGCACAGAGCCGTGAAGTTGTCGGCAGCGATCGACCCGGCCCCGGCGCCCAGAACGATGAAGGTACCCGGTACGTGGGAACGCAGCGCGGCCCGTCCCACGGGCGGCCCGGCGTCGTCAGCGAGCTGATCCAACCACCCCGGCCACCGTTCCAGCGCCTGACGGGCAAGCGCGAACTTCGCCAGCGCCGCTGGATGCCAACCGGTGTACCGGGTGACCTCGCCGAAACAGTTGAGCATCGCTCCGGCCGCGGCAGTGGCCGCCCCTTCCCGACCGGGCGGGCCGATCACCGCGATCCGCAGCCCAGGGGCGCGCCGGGCGGTCTCGATGGCCACCGACAGGCCGAGCACTCCGTTGCCCACCACCGCCACATCCACACTCGGCTCCCGCACCACGCCACGGCCTGCCTTTCGTCTGCAAGGGACAACGGTGTGCTACCGGCGGCCGGGCCGCAGTACGTCGTCGAACGCCGCCTGCGCGGTGGCCCGGTCCGGCATGGGCACGAGCGTGGCGGCGCCGCGGCGGGGACTGAGGACGAAGGAGGGCCGGCCTAGGCTGACCTTTTTGTCCTGCTGCATCAGGGCCCACATCCGCTCGAAGGGGACGGCGGTCTCCAGGCAGGTGGGCAGGCAGGTGGGCAGTCCCACTCGGCGCAGGGCGTTCCGGGTGTCGGTGACGATGCCGTCGCCGGTGCTGTCGGTGCCGTCGCTGCCGGTGAGCAGTTCGCAGATGCGGGCCGCGTAGACCATGCCCAGGGCGACGGCTTCGCCGTGGCGCAGCCTGAAGCCGCTGGCGGCCTCGATCGCCTGGCCGGCGGTGTGACCATAGTTCAGGTGCCGGCGAAGGCCCAGGTCGGCCACGTCGTCGGCGAGCAGTTGCGCCTTGGCCCGTACGCTCCTCTCGATCAGCCGCCGGTACTGCTCGGCCTGCTCAGCCGTATCACGATCGCTGTCCGGCAGCAGGTCGAGAATGACGGGGTCGGCGATGAAGCCGCACTTGACGACCTCGGCGAGGCCGGAGCGCAGCTCACGCACGGGCAGGCTCGGCAGGACCGTGTCATCGGCCAGAACCCTCTCAGGTTGATGGAAGGTGCCGGCCAGATTCTTGCCGGCCGGGAGGTTGATGCCGGTCTTGCCGCCGACGGCGGCGTCCACCAGGGCCAGCAGCGTCGTCGGGGCATGGACCAGGCGGGCACCGCGCTTCCAGGTGCTGGCGACAAAACCGGCCAGGTCGGTGACCGTGCCGCCGCCCAGGGCGACAACCAGGTCGTTGCGGGTGGCCCGCACTTGGGCCAGCGACTGGTAGCAGTGGTTGACGACCTCAAGGGTCTTGGCGTCCTCCCCGTCGGGGACCTCGACCACGACGCGCTGGGGCCCCGCCTCGCCGATGGCCCGCAGCGCTTCGGGGAACAAGGCGGCGACCGGCCCGCTGGTGATCACCACGACCGCACGGGCGCCGCCGACGGCCTCCCGCCACGTCTGCGTACGGCCAAGTTGCCCGGAGGCGAGCGTGAAGGGGTACGTAGTACTTCCGGCCCGGACCACGACAGTTGTCGGTGCGGGCGGGGCGGGCTCCTCCTCCATCGCGACATCCCTTCCCTGACGCAGCACCGCCCGGGGCGGGATCGAAACCGTTCATGCGTGCGGCAGCACGCGGACGGGCCACCAGACCGCCTGCCACACGACTTCCAGTGCACCGCAGCAGACGCAATAGCGCGCGCTGCGGTAGGCCGTCCGCCGGTCGGCATGCCGGCAGACGGCCTATCGAGCCGCGGTACGGGCGGCAGCGGCCAGTGCGGAGGCGGTACCGCTCGCCTTCGACCTGCTCAGGTTCGCCCCGGACCGGGGCTTCCGCCGGTTCTTCAAGTGACACTCCCGCACCGACGGCGTACAGGCATCCCTCCCCCTCATGGGCATCCCACTGCTGGGAGACGCGCATCCTGCTGGCAACGGCGGGCATGCAGCACCGCTTCGACGCCGTGGTGGACCGGCGCGACCGTGTCCGCCTGCACCACTCCGCCTACTGCACCGCTTCGACGCCCCTCGAAATCAAGCACCGGCCAGGTCAGGAACCGGACCAGCACGTCATCGAAACGACTCCCGGCATCCCCTTCGAACAGGTCGACAGCCTGCTCGCGCGGCACGTCATCAGCAGGGTGCCCGTCGTGGACCCGGACGACGAGGTGCCGAGCGTCCTCTGTCGTCGCTCCGTACGACGATGCCTGCGGGCCGACGGGCCGCCGACATGCGAGTCCCCTCCCGTTGTACTACCAGGAGGGGACTCGCGTGCGTTCACGTCACCGCGCTCAGGCGGTCAACCGCACATCGGATTCGGCTGCCGGTGCCGCGTCCGCCGCGTTCTTGATCCGCTGCGTGGCGTCGGTCACGTGGGGTGTGGCCGCGAGCTGTTGTCGCGCCGCGGCGAGGGCGTCCTCGGTCCTCCGGGTTCCCGTCGAGACGCACAGGGTGTACGAGACGTCCTCCAGCCGCTGCCGCGACGCGGACGTGCCCTGCTCGGCATGGAGAATCCGCAGCGTCTCGTACTGCTCGACAAGATCCCGCAGGATCGCGGGGTGGGCCATCAACACGGTCTTTCCCTCCATGGTCGTAGGGGCCTTCCGGCACACGGAAGTGTCAGGCTTCGACGCACAGACCTGTGCGGAGCTTGCCGAGGGTGCGGGCCAGGAGCCGGGAGACGTGCATCTGGGAGATGCCGAGGGCCTCCCCTATCTTGGACTGGGTCATCTCCTGGCCGAACCGCATCTCGATGATCTGGCGTTCCCGGTCGTCCAGCTCCTGCAGCAGCGGAGCGAGGGCGTGCAGGTTCTCGACCGTCTCGATGGCGGGGTCGGTCTCGCCCATGGTGTCGGCCACCGTACGGGCCTTGCCGCTCGACGGGCCGTCGTCGGACTGCTCGTTGGGCGAGTCCAGGGAGCCGGCGGCGTAGCCGTTGGCGGCGACGAGGCCGTCCAGGACCTCTTCCTCGGTGATCTTCAGATGGGTGGCCAGGTCCTTGACCGTGGGGTCGCGGTCAAGGGTGCCGGCGAGCTGCTCCTTGGCCTTGGCTATCTCCACCCGCAGCTCCTGGAGCCGGCGCGGGACGTGTACCGCCCAGCTGGTGTCACGGAAGAAGCGCTTGATCTCACCCACGATGTACGGCACCGCGAAGGAGGTGAACTCCACCTCGCGCGACAGGTCGAACCGGTCGATCGCCTTGATCAGGCCGATCGTGCCGACCTGGATGATGTCTTCCATCTCGCCGCTGCCGCGGTTGCGGAACCGGCTGGCGGCGAACCGGACGAGGGACAGGTTCATCTCGATGAGCGTGTTGCGCGCGTACTGGTATTCGTGCGTGCCCTCTTCAAGGTGGCAGAGCTGCTCGAAGAACAGCTTCGACAGTTCACGCGCGTCCTTGGGAGCGATCTTCCCCGCGTCCTCGACCCATGGCAGCCCCTCGGCAACGTCCCGTGTCTCGCTCGACGGCCGGTCCGTACCAGCCGTTTGTCCGAGCTCCACAGTCTGTACTGCTGCCGTTGTCATGACTCGCCCTTTCCTGCGTCGACGACGATGCGAGGAGACGGGTTCCCAGATCGACACCGCTCATTCCTCACAGATCAAAAACAGTCGGCGCAGGTCGTGCCATCCGTGGCGCAATACAGACCAACAGAACGGACATTGATGGTTATTGGCGACTTATAGAGCAGTACGGTTAGGTATGATGTATCGTCACATCCTTCTCACCCTGGTCATGGTGCGGGCGTCGCCGTCCGGGGCGCCTCCGGGGGCGTCTCGGCGAACGCGTCCGCCGGAATGTTGGGCATGGCCTGGCTGGATATGCGATAGCGCCCTTCGAGATGGTCCTCGGCACCGGTCACGTGGACGGTCAGCGGACCGGCCCACTCGTAGTCGTGTTCGGCGGCGTGCCGGGCCAGGACATCGGTCAGTTCCTGGCCTATCTGCTGGTCGCGCTCGCCGAGCTGTTCGTGGACGGCGGCGGCGAGCTCGACCTTGTAGGCGTTGGGGACGAGCACCCGGCGCCGGCCGCACACCACGGCGTGGCTGTCGCATTCGCGTCGCAGGTCGTCGCAGAGCTCGACCGGGTCGTTGCCGAGCACCTTGTCGACCAGCGCGCTTTCCCAGTGCTCCACTGTCTTTTCCATGCGCGTGAGCAGTCCCATGCCCAGCCGGGTGCCCGGTTCGGGGTATCCCATTCGGCATGGCGGACGGCGGCGACGACCCGTCGGGCGCGTGCCTCCCGTAGCCGCTATGGGTGTCGGATCTCCGGCGGCACCGGAGGGGCGGGGGCGGCCGGCGGCGCCGGAGCCGCGAAGGGCGGCGGTTCCTCGGCCGTCGACGACTTCGGGCGGGCGGGCCGCGGTACGGCCGGAACCGCGGGCGGGGTGGGCGCGGCGGGCTCGGGGGCGGGCGGCCGGGGCGGCGCCGGAACCTGGATCTGGAATCCGGTGTTCTCGTGCGATGCGGACATGGGTTCTCCCCTTTCGGGAGTGGAGGAGGTCGGGTTGGCTGGAATGGTTGGTTGGGAATGGCCGGGGTGGGTGGGTTGAGGTGGGTGGATCGGGATGGCCGGCGGCTGGAATTGCCGGAAGCGGCGGGCGCTACTGCATGACGCGCCGCGCGAACGAACGCATGGCGAGCCATACGAAACCCACCGCGCCCACGAACAGAGCCAGCATGAAGGCCCAGGTCGGCATGTGGTCGATCTGGGGCGTGAGGACGGCACGCAGTCCCTCGTTCATGTAGACCATGGGGTTGAGGAGTACGCCGATCTGCAGCCAGGCGGTGTTCTCCAGCGCCGTCCAGGGGAAGTAGACGCAGCCGAGCATCATCGCGGGGAACATCACCAGGGTGAACAGCACCTGGATCTGCCGTGGGTCGATCCGGGTGGCGAGGTACATGCCGATCGACGAGGCCAGCACCGCGCCCGCCAGCAGCACGAAGACGAGCATCGGCCAGTTGGCGACCTGCACGGCGGGCCCCTGGCCCTGCGCGTGCACCAGCAGGACGACCGGGAAGACCAGGATGCCGGCGACGAGTCCTTCGACGACCGCGGAGAGGATCTTCTGCAGTCCGAGCACCCGGACCGACACCGGCGCGAGCGCCCGGTCTTCGATGGCTCCGGGCCCGGACAGCTCCATGACCAGCGGGAATGTCACGGCGGCCATCGCCTGCAGGACCATGGAGGAGCCCACCAGCCCCGGCACCATGATGGTCGAGAAGGCCTCTCCCCCGGGTCCGGCGCCTCCGCCGACCTTCGGCAGCACATAGGCGAAGACGAAGACGAACAGCAGCGGCTGGATGACGATACGGACGGCGCTCATCACGAAGTTGCGGCGCAGCACTCTGGCGTCGCGCGCCATCATGGCCCCGAAGGTGTGCAGGGCGCGGCTCCTGGCGGCCGGTGCCTTGGTCAGCACGGTGGTGGTCATTCGCGGAACTCCCGTCCGGTGAGGGTCAAGAACACGGTTTCCAGGCTGGGGCCGAGCTGGGACGCGTCGACGACGGTGAGGCCGGCCTTGGCGGCCAGCGCGACCAGGTCGCTCAGCACGCCGTCGGGGTCCTTGGCGAAGACCCGTACCTGTCCCTCCGTGGCCTCCACCCGGTCGGCCCGCGCCATCGCGTGGACCGCGGCGAGGTCGAAGGGGCCGCCTTCGAAGACGAGGGTGACGACGGTTTCGGCGCCCACCGACTCGCGCAGGGCCCGGACGCTGTCGCAGGCCAGGACCCGGCCGTGGTCGATGACGGCGAGCCGGTCGCACAGCGTCTCGGCCTCTTCCATGTAGTGCGTGGTGAGCAGGATCGTCTGCCCCTCGGTCTGCAGCCCGCGCAGGATGTCCCAGAGGTGGATGCGGGACTGCGGGTCGAGTCCGGCCGTCGGTTCGTCGAGGAAGAGCACGTCCGGGCTGTGGACGAGGGCCCGCGCGATCATGATGCGTTTGAGCTGGCCGCCGGAGAGTTCAAAGACCCGCGCCCGGGCGCGGTCGGCCAGTCCGAAGAGGTCCAGCAGCGCCTGCGCCCTGGCCCGGGCGGCGCGGCGGGCGAGGCCGAAGTACCGGCCGCGGAACTCCAGGTTCTCGGCGACGGTCAGCTCGATGTCGAGCGTGTTGTCCTGTGCCACCACGCCGATGCGCCGCTTGACCGCCACCGCGTCGGCGGCCACGTCCAGGCCGCAGACCTCCGCGCGGCCGGCCGTGGGCCGGACCATCGTCGTGAGCATCCCGATGGTGGTGGACTTGCCGGCGCCGTTCGGCCCGAGCAGGCCGAAGAACTCCCCCTTCGCCACGCTCAGTGCGAGACCGCGTACGGCCTCCACCTCGCCGCCCGGCCCCGGGTAACTCTTGCGCAGACCGTCGGCGTGGATCGCCAGATTGCCGGACATCCGTGCACCTTCCTGTTCTCGTGCCCGCCGCCCCGTCGTCGAGGCCGTCATCGCGGGATAACGGGTCATGTCCTGTCGCTCGCGTCCTGGTGGAGGGCGCCGTGCGCCGCCGTGGCGGCCGGTGCGTCGATCCGCAGCCGGCCGAGCTTGGCCGCGGGTTCCGCCGCGACCTGCCGCAGTACGCCGGTCAGCTCGTCGGCCAGCGCTTCGACGGTCCGCTGCTCGTACACGTCGGCGCTGTACCAGACGGCTCCTTCGACGCCGGCCGGGCCGCTGCCGGGGGCCCGCAGCTCGCGCAGGGTGACGGCGAGTTCGCTGCGGGCCGCGCCCCGGTTGCGGTGGGCGGGCCGCAGGGGTTCCGCCGTCAGCCCCGGCAGGTCCCAGGGCGGCTCGGGCAGGTTCTCCATGCCGGTGATCATCTGGAACGGCCGGTGTCCGAGGCGTTCCTCGACAAGCTGGGACGGCAGGTCCTGGTGAGCGTAAGCGGCGAGGTCGGCCGTGCGGACCCGGCGGACGAGTTCGGTGAAGGTCGGGTCCCCGCCCGCGTCGGTGCGGAGCACCAGGTGGTCGGCGAACAGGCCGACGACGTCGCTCGTCGCGTGGTCGGCCCGGCCGGCGGAGACCGTGCCCATCGGTACGTTCACGGCGCCTCGGCGTGCCCACAGGGCGGCGATGGCCGCGCGCAGCACCATGAACAGGGTCGCCCGTTCGCGCCTGGCGGTCTCCAGCAGGGCCCGGTGCACGGTCTCGTCGACCGCGAAGGTGACGTTGCCGCCCAGCCCGGTGGGGGTGGCCGGTGGTGTCCGGTCCCAGCGGAGCAGGGGCTGTTCCGGGAGGTCGGCGAGGACGCCGGTCCAGTACGCGAGGCGGCGTCCGAACGGGCTGTCCGGCTCGTCCAGGCGCGCCGTCCGCTCGTGCTGGCGTACGGCGAAGTCCGCGAACTGGACGGGCAGCGGTGCCCACCTGGGTTCGCCGCCGGCGGCCCGTGCCGTGTACGCAGTGGACAGGTCGCGGGCGATCAGCCCGGCCGACCAGCCGTCCGCGACGATGTGGTGCACCACGATCTGGAGCACGTGGTCGTCGGGTGCGACGGTGAGGAGGGCCGCCCTCGCCGGTGGTCCGGCGGCCAGGTCGAAGGGTCGGGCGTGGTCCGCGTCCAGGGCCGCGGACAGTCCGTCCTCGGTGACGGGGATGACGGTCAGCCGCGGCCTGCCGGGGTCGGTGACCTCCTGTCCGCCGGTCTCCGGGAAGCGGGTGCGCAGGGCTTCGTGCCGGGCCACCACGTCGTGCCAGGCGGTTTCGAGTGCGTCCGTGCGCAGCGGGCCGCCAAGGCGGACCGTCAGCGGGATGTTGTAGCGGGACTCGCCGGAGACCATGGAGCGCTGGCCGGGTGTCAGCGGTATGACGTCGGGGCGCGGTCCGGCGGTGAGTCCGGTCTGTTCGCCGGTGCCCGTCAGCCGTTCGGCCAGGGCGGCCGGGGACGGCGCTTCGAAGAACACCCGTACTTCGAGGTCCTTGCCGAGGACGGCCTGGACGCGGCCCGCCAGGCGGGTGGCCAGCAGCGAGTCGCCTCCGAGGTCGAAGAACCCTTCCTCGGCGCCGACTCGTGGCAGGCCCAGGACCTCGGCGAAGAGGGAGCAGAGGATTTCTTCGACGGGTGAGCTGGGGCCGCGTCCGTGGTAGCCGGCCGGGAGGTCGGGTGCGGGCAGGGCGGTCCGGTCGACCTTGCCGTTGGCGGTCAGCGGCAGCTCGTCCAGGACGACCGTGGCCGACGGGACCATGTAGTCCGGCAGCCGGTCGGCCGCGAAGTTCCGTATGCCGTCCGCGTCGCCGACGACGTACGCGACCAGCCGTTTGTCGCCTGGCCGGTCCTCCCGCACGATGACGGCGGCCTGGTCCACACCCGGGCACTGCCCCAGTACGGCCTCCACCTCGGCCGGTTCGATACGGAAGCCCCGCACCTTGGCCTGGTCGTCGGCCCGTCCGAGGAAGATCAGTTCTCCGTCGTGGTTCCAGCGCACCAGATCGCCGGTCCGGTACATCCGGCCGCCGCCGTACGGGCACGCCACGAACCGCTCCGCCGTCAGCGCCGCGCGCCCGAGGTAGCCCTGGGCGACGCCCTGTCCGGCGATGTACAGCTCGCCGGTGACCTCGGGCGGGACCGGCCGGAGCGCGTCGTCCAGCGCGTACACCCGGACCGCGTCGCGCGGCCCGCCGATCGGCAGGACGGCCGGGGCGGGGGTGCCGGGTCCGACGACGAAGGTCGTGGCGCACAGGGTGGTCTCGGTCGGCCCGTAGAGATGGGCGACGGTGGCATCGGGGCAGGCGTCCCGGACACCGGCGACGGCCTCGGCCGGTACCGCGTCCCCGCCCGTCAGGACGTACCGGAGGCCGGCGAAGCACTCCGGGGTCTCCTGCGCGAGGACGCGGAAGAGCCCGGCCGTCAGGTGCACGGCCGTCAGCCCGTGGTCGGTGACCAGGCGGGCCAGCGCCTTCGCGGTGATGTCGGCCGGGGGCGCGACCACCACGCGGCCGCCGTTGAGGAGCGGCACCCACAGTTCGAGGGTGGCGGCGTCGAAGGTGTGCGGGGCGTGGAAGAGGACGCGGCCGGTGGCGATGCCGTCCCAGCAGGTGTCCTGGGCCAGGGCGGCGACGTTGCCGTGGGTGGTGACGACGCCCTTGGGTGTCCCGGTGGAGCCGGAGGTGTACATCACGTACAGGCCGGAGTCCGGTGTCACGGGGGCCGTGAGCGGGGCGTCGGAGCGGTGGCGCAGCGCCGCCTCGACATCGGATTCCGTCAGGACGGCGGCGGGCGCGGCGTCGTCGAGCAGGGCGCGTACCCGTTTGGCCGGCTGGGTGGTGTCCACCGGTACGGCCACGGCTCCCGCCTTGGCGATGCCCAGCAGCGCCACGACGAGTTCCGGCGAGCGGGCGAGCGTGACGACGACCCGGTCCCCCGGCCGGGCGTCGGACGCGTGCAGGTGCCGGGCGACCTGGTTGGCCCGGGCGTCGAGGTCGCCGTAGGTCAGGGCCGTCTCGCCGGAGACCACCGCGATCTCGTGCCGGTGCTGCCGTACGGTCCGTTCGAAGAGGCCGGTGACGGTTGTCGGCACGGGTCCCGTGGCGCCGGTGTTCACACCGTGCAGCAGCCGGTCCCGTTCGCCGGGCACGAGTACGTCGATGTCGCCGGCGCGCACGTCCGGGTCGGCCACCAGCTGTTCCAGGATGCCGGTGAACCGGGCGGCGAGGAGTTCCGCGCTCCGGGTGCTGATCAGTTCCGGGCGGTGCGTCAGGAGGAACAGCAGCTCGGGTCCCGGGAAGACGGCCAGGCTGACCGGGTAGTGGCTGACGTTGTGCCCGCGTACGGGAGTGAGCTTCAGCGGGGGCCCGCCCTCTTCCGCCAGCGCGCCGCGCGGGAAGCTCTCATAGACCAGCAGGCTGTCGAACTCGGCGCCGGGGCCGCCGGCCCGCTGGATCTCGCTGAGCCCCACATATTGGTGGGACATCAGGGCACCCTGCCGGGCCTGTACGTCGCCGAGCAGTTCGGACACCGGCCGGTCGGCCGTCAGCGGTACGCGGACCGGCACGGTGTTGATGAAGAGTCCGAGCATGGACTCGACGCCGTGCAGCTCGGCGGGGCGGGCCGCCACGGTCGCCCCGAACACCACGTCGTCCCGGCCCAGCAGGCGGCCGAGGAGGAGCGCCCAGGCTCCTTGGACGAAGGTGTTGGGGGTCAGGCCGTGGCGGCGGGCCAGCTCGGTGAGCGCCTCGGTGGCCGGCCGGTCCAGTTGCGCGTGCACCTGGCCGTGACCGGCGGCGGACGCCGGACGGCCCGTCACCGGTGCCAGCAGCGTCGGCTCGCGCAGCCCGGCGAGGTCGGCCCGCCAGGCGGCGCGCGCCGACTCCTTGTCCTGGGCGTTCAGCCAGCCGAGGTAGTCGCGGTAGGGCGTGACGGGCGGCAGGCCGGAGGGGTCGCCGCCCGCTTCGTAGAGCGTCCACAGCTCGTGCTGGAGGGTCGGCAGCGACCAGCCGTCCATCAGGATGTGGTGGTTGGTGAGGATCAGCCGGTGCCGGTCGGGTCCGAGACGGAGCAGGACGAGCCGGAGCAGCGGCGGTACGGCCAGGTCGAAGCGCCGGGCGCGTTCCTCGTCCGCGAGGCGCTGTGCCTCGGCGAGGGCCTCCCCGGGTGGTTTGTCGGTCAGGTCGACGTTCCGCCAGGGCAGCCGTACGCGGGCCGGGATGACCTGGACGGGGTGTTCGAGGCCCGGTGGCTGGCGGAAGCAGGCGCGCAGGGTGGCGTGCCGGGCCACCACGGCCTGCCAGGCCGCTTGCAGCGCGGCCGTGTCGAGATTCCCTTCGATGTCCAGGACGTCCTGGACCACGTAGGCGTCCTCGGCCTGCTCGTCGTACAGGGAGTGGAACAGCAGTCCCTCCTGTAACGGTGTCAGCGGCCACACGTCTTCTATGCGGCGGTCCACGGCACTCCTCCTCCACCCGGTATGTCGTTGAAGTCGTCTTCCAGCGCTTCCAGCTGGCCCAGCGTCAGATCGACCAGCGGCAGGTCGGAGGGGGTCAGGCCGCCCGCGTCCGGCGCCTCGGCGAGCGCGGCCAGGCCGGCCAGCAGCCCGGTCCAGCGGTCGGCGATCCGTACGGCGCCGTCCTCGGAGAAGGCCCCTGCCTGCCACGACACCAGCAGCACCAGCTCCGGGCCGCCGTCGCCGTCGCGGACCAGGCCGCCGAACTCCAGCGTGTGCAGGGCGGGCAGCCCGGGGTCGGCGTCGGCGCCCATGGAGCGGGGGCCGGCCGGCTGCCAGTCGCCGGTGTCCGGGCCCGCTACGGTGAACCGGCCCAGGTAGTTGAACCCGGCCGTGGGCGCGGGCAGACCGTCCCCGTACGGCTGGGTGGCCTGTTCCTTGACCCGTTTGAGCAGCCGGTCCGCGGCGGGGCCGCCCGCGCGCACCTCGTCGAAGTCGGTGACACCGGCGTCCAGCCGGACCGGGCGCAGCGTGGTGAACCAGCCCACCGTGCGCGACAGGTCCAGGTCGCCGTCGCGGCCGTGCCCCTCGATGTCCAGGGTGACCGGGCCCGGCCGCTCCTCGGTGAGGGCGGCGGTGAGCGCGGCGAGCAGCACATCACCCGTCGTGGCGTGGAAGGCCGCGGGGACGGTGGTCAGCACCGCGGACGCGGTCCGCGCGGGCACGGTGAACGTCCGCTGCCGCATCTGCCCTTCGGTGCCCTGCGCCGGCCCGGTGGCCCGCGGCGGCCCCGCCGCCGCCACCTGCCGGGCGTAGGTGCGGAACGACGCGGCGACCGGCGCCAGGTCGGCGTCGGGGTCCGCCCAGGCCGCGGCGAGGTCGGGCAGCAGGATGCGCCAGGACACCGCGTCGAAGACCAGGTGGTGGACGACGATCGCGAGCCGTCCGGGCCGCCCGCTCCCCCGGTCGAACCAGACCGCGTGCAGCGTGGTGCCGGTCCGCGGGTCGAGGCGGCCGGACGCCGCCCGCGCCTCCGCGTCGATCAGCTCCTCGAACGCCCGGTCCGTCAGCCCGGTGGCGTCGACGCGCCGGACCAGGTCCGGCGCGGGCGCCGCTTCGCCGACTTCCAGGTACGGTTCCGCGCCGTCCGGGACGACCAGGCGGGCCCGCAGCATCGCGTGGTGGGTCATCACCTTCCCGACGGCCCGGGTCAGCCGGTCCAGACCGGCGTGGGCGGGGACCCGTACGACGGTCCACTGCGCGAACCTGGCGGCCAGCGTGGCCGGGCCGCCGCGTGCGGTCAGCTCCCGCATGATCGGGGTGAGGGGTACGGTTCCGTGGCCGTCCTCGTGGTGGACGTCGTCCTCCGTGACGGGCCGGGCGACGAGGGCGAGGGCCTCGGGTGTCTTCTGCTGGAAGACGTCCGACGCGCTGATGCGGTATCCGGCCTTGGCCACGCGGGAGACGAGCAGCAGCGAGATGATGCTGTCGCCGCCGAGCTCGAAGAAGCCGGCGTCGGCGGCGACCGGGAGGGGCGTTCCGCCCGCCGTTCCGGCTTCCGGTTCCGGCGTTCCGAGGCCCAGCAGTTCCGCGAAGAGGTGGCAGAACAGCGTTTCGAGCGGGGTGCGGGGTGCGCGTCCCGCGGACGCCGCCGTGTAGTCGGGTGCGGGCAGGGCCGTCCGGTCGACCTTGCCGTTGGCGGTCAGCGGCAAGGCGTACAGGGGGACGACTGCGGCAGGGACCATGTAGTCCGGCAGCCGCTCGGCCGCGAAGTCCCGTACGCCGTCCGCGTCACCGACGACGTACGCGACCAGGCGTTTGTCGCCGGGCCGGTCCTCCCGCACCACGACGGCGGCCTGGTCCACACCCGGGCACTGCCCGAGCACGGCCTCGATCTCAGCCGGCTCGATACGGAACCCCCGCACCTTCACCTGGTCATCGGCCCGCCCGAGGAAGACGAGGTTGCCCTCCCGGTCCCAGCGCACCAGGTCGCCGGTCCGGTACATCCGGCCACCGCCGTACGGGCACGCCACGAACCGCTCCGCCGTCAGCGCCGCGCGGCCCAGGTACCCCCGGGCGACGCCCTCCCCGGCGATGTACAGCTCACCGGGCACGCCCACCGGGACGGGCCGCAGGAACCGGTCCAGGGCGAAGACCCGGAAGCCGTCGCGGGGGCGGCCGATCGGCAGGACGGACGGTGCCCGTGTGCCGGATGTGACGGTGTGGGTGGTGGCGCAGAGGGTGGTCTCGGTCGGCCCGTACAGATGGTGGACGGTGGCGCCGGGGCAGGCATCGGTCACGCGGGCGACCGCTTCGGCGGGCACCACGTCCCCGCCGGTCAGCACATGCCGCAGGCCCTGGAAGCACTCGGGCGTCTCCTGTGCCAGTGCCCGGAACAGTCCGGCCGTGACGTGTGCCGCCGTCACCCCGTGTCCGGTGACGAGTCCGGCGAGCGTCCCGCCGTCCATGTCCACCGCGGGCGCGACCACGACACAGCCGCCGTTCAGCAGCGGCACCCACAGTTCGAGGACCGACGCGTCGAAGGCGTGCGGCGCGTGGAACAGGACGCGGCCGGTTCCGATGTCGTCCCAGCACGCGTCGCGCGCGAGGGCCGCCGCGCCGCCGTGGGTGACCAGTACGCCCTTGGGTGTCCCGGTCGAGCCGGAGGTGTACATCGCGTACAGGCCGGACGCCGGTGCCAGGGGTACGGGAGGCGGGGACGCGGGGCAGCCGTCGAGCGCTTCCTGCCACCCGGCCTCGGTCACCACCAGCGCGGGGGCGGAGTCCTCCAGCAGGAACCGCACCCGCTCGGCCGGGTACGCGGTGTCGACGGGGACGAACACGGCCCCCGCCTTGGCGGTGCCGAGCAGTACGGTCACCAGCTCGGCGGTCCGCGGCAGCAGCACCGCCACCCGGTCCCCCGGACCGACGCCCTTCGCGCGCAGGTGGTGCGCGAAGCGGTTGGCCCGCTCGTCCAGTTCCCGGTAGGTCAGGGTCAGCGCGCCGGACACGACGGCCGGAGCGTCGGGGCAGCGGGCCGCGACCTCCTCGAAGAGGGCGGGAACCGTCCGTCCGGCGGCGCCGGTCCCGGGCCTGCCGATGTTCACCCCGGCGACGAGCTGCTCCCGCTCCCCGCCCAGGAGGATGTCCAGGTCCCCCACCCGGGCCTTGGAGTCGTCGGCCAGCCGCCCGAAGATCTCCACCAGCCGCGTGGCCAGGGCCTGCGCGGTGGCCGGGTCGAACAGGTCGGTGGCGAACTCCAGCAGGCCGTCGAGGCCGCCTCCGTCCGGGCGTTCCCGCAGCACCACCGACAGGTCGAACTTCGAGGACGCCAGCCCCACCGGGACGACCTCGGCTCCGAGTCCGGGTGTCGCGAAGTCCGTGCCCGGCGCGTTCTGCAGGGCGAAGGCGACCTGGAACAGCGGGTGCCGGGCCAGCGAGCGGACCGGATTCAGCACGTCCACGAGGTGTTCGAAGGGCAGATCCTGGTGGGCGTACGCGGCGAGGTCGGTCTCGCGGACCCGGCCGACCAGTTCGGTGAAGGACGGATTGCCGCTGACATCCGTACGCAGCACCAGGGTGTTGAGGAAGTTGCCCACGAGGCCGTCGAGGGTCTCGTCGGTGCGGCCGGCGATGGGTGTGCCGAGCGGTACGTCCTCGGCCCCGCCGAGCCGGGACAGCAGCACCGCGACGGCGGCCTGCGCGACCATGAACAGGGTGGCGTCACATGCTCTGGCGATCTCCAGGAACCGCTGGTGCACGGCGGCATCAACGGTGAACGGGAGCATCGCGCCCCGGTGGCTCGCCGTGGCGGGCCGGGGCCGGTCGAAGGGCAGCTCCAGCTGTTCGGGGAGGTCCGCGAGGGTGCGGGTCCAGAAGTCGAGCTGCTTGCCGAACAGGCCGTCCCCGGTGCTGCCGGGGTCCCCGCCGGCCGCTTGGGCGTCCCCGTCGTCGCGGGACAGGAGTTCGCACTGCCAGCGGGTGAAGTCGGCGTACTGGACGGGCAGCGGTGCCCAGCCGGGTGTGCGGCCCTCGGCCCGTGCCGTGTACGCCGCCGACAGGTCGCGCATCAGGACGCCCATGGACCAGCCGTCGGAGGCGATGTGGTGGACCACGATGAGCAGGACGTGCTCGGTGGGCGCCATCTCGAACAGGCGGATCCGCCAGGGCAGTTCCGCTTCGAGGTGGAAGCCCTGGGCGGCCTCGGCGGCGAGGGTCTCGTCCACCGTCGCCTCGGTGGCGGCGGCCACGGGTATGCGGGCCGGTACGGCGGCCAAAATCTCCTGGCGGGCGGTTCCGTCATGCTCCGGGTAGCGGGTGCGCAGCGTCTCGTGCCGGGCCACGACGTCGCCCCAGGCCGCTTCCAGCGCGGCGACGTCCAGTGCACCGGTCAGTCGGACGGCCAGCGGGATGTTGTTGGTCGCGCTCGGTCCTTCCAGGCTGTGCAGGAACCACATCCGCTGCTGCCCGAACGACAGCGGCAACGGGTCGGGGCGCTGAGCCGCGACCAGTGCCGGTCGCACGGCTTCGTACGCGTCCAGCCGCCCGGCCAGGCCCGCGGCCGTGGGTGCTTCGAACAGCGCCCGTACCGAAATCTCCGCACCGAGCGCGGCTTTGATGCGGCTGGCCAGCCGGGTCGCCAGCAGGGAGTCCCCGCCCAGGTCGAAGAAGCCGTCATCGACACCGACCCGGTCCAGACCCAGGACCTCGGCGAACAGACGGCAGAGGATCTGCTCCTGAGGAGTGCGGGGCGCGCGGTCCGAGGCAGCCGCCGCGTAGTCGGGTGCGGGGAGTTCGGCCCGGTCGACCTTGCCGTTGGCGGTCAGCGGAAAGGCGTCCAGGGGGACGACTGCGGCAGGGACCATGTAGTCCGGCAGCCGCTCGGCCGCGAAATCCCGTAACCGGGCGGTCTCTCCGACGACGTAGGCGACCAGCCGTTTGTCGCCGGGCTGGTCCTCCCGCGCCAGCACCGCGACCTGTGCCACCTCCGGGCACTGCGCGAGGACGGTTTCGACCTCGGACAGTTCGATACGGAATCCCCGGATCTTCACCTGGTCATCGGCCCGGCCGAGGAACACGAGATGCCCGTCCCGGTCCCAGCGCACCAGGTCACCGGTCCGGTACATCCGGCCACCACCGTACGGGCACGCCACGAACCGCTCGGCGGTCAAGGCGGCGCGGCCGAGATACCCGCGTGCCACACCCCGCCCCGCCACGTACAACTCCCCCGCCACACCCACCGGAACCGGCCGCAGGAATCCGTCCAGGACGAACACCCGTACGCCATCCCGTGGCGCCCCGATGGGGAGTGCCGAGGGCACCTTCGCTCCCGGGTCGATGGCGAGCGTGGTCGCGCACAGTGTGGTTTCCGTGGGGCCGTACAGGTGACGCACCGTCACGCCGGGGCAGGCGTCCATGACGCTCGCCACGGCTTCGGCGGGGACCACGTCGCCGCCGGTCAGGACGTGCTGAAGGTCGGCGAAGCAGGCGGGGGTCTCCTGGGCTAGCACCCGGAACAGCCCGGCCGTCACGTGGACGGCCGTCAGCGCGTGCTCGTCGGCCAGCCGCGCCACGGTTTCCCCGTCCAGGTCCGTCGTCTCCGGCGCCACGACCACACAGCCGCCGTTCAGCAACGGCACCCACAGCTCAAGCGTGGAGGCGTCGAAGGCGTGCGGAGCGTGGAACAGGACGCGGCCCGAACCGATGTCGCCCCAGCACGAGTCCAGGGCCAGACCCGCCACACCCCCGTGCGTGGCCACCACGCCCTTGGGCACGCCGGTCGAACCGGAGGTGTACATCCCGTACAGCGCCGACTCCGGCGACACCCACACCGGCAGTGGAGCGGCCGAGAATTCCCGGAGCGCCGCGTCGACATCCCCCTCGCCCACCACCAGCACCGGCGCGGCGTCCGCCAGCAGGAACCGCACCCGCTCCGCCGGATAGGACACGTCCACCGGCACGAAGACGGCCCCCGCCTTCGCGATGCCCAGCAGTGCGGTCAGCAGGGCGGCGGAGCGCGGCATCGCCACGCCCACCCGGTCCCCGGTGGTCACCCCACGCGCACGCAGCGCGCGGGCGAATCGATTCGCCCGCGCGTCCAGCTCTTCATAGGTCAGGGACTCCCCGTCGGACACCACCGCCACTTCGTGCGCGTACCGCCGCACGGCGCGTTCGAAAAGGCCGGTGACGGTCGTCGGCGCGGCCCCCTGCGCGCCGGTGTTCACGCCGTGCAGCAGCCGGTCCCGTTCGCCGGGCACGAGTACGTCGATGTCCCCGATCCGGGTGGCCGGGCCGGCGGCCAGCTGCCCGAGGATCCGGACGAGGCGGTCGGCCAGGAGCTGCGCGTCGGCGCGGGTGAACAGGTCGGGGCGGTAGGTCAGCCGGAACCGCTCGGACATCGCGGTGAACGTCAGCGGGTAGTGCGCGGCGTCCCGGCCGCCGACGCTCGCCAGGTTCAGGTCCCCGGACACCGACCGTGCGGTGGTCCCGGTCAGGTCGAGCAGGTCGACGGGGTAGTTCTGGAAGACGGTCAGGGTGTCGAACAGGGTGCGGGTCCCGGCGATGCCCTGGACCTCGGCCAGGCTCAGGTGTTCGTGCGGCAGCAGCGCCGCCTGCGCGTCCTGGAGCCGGGTGAGCAGCTGGGCGACGGTGTCGGTGGCCGACCAGCGGGCCCGTACCGGCAGTGTGTTGATGAACAGGCCGACGGTGGTGTCGATGCCCGGGATCTCCGGCGGGCGCCCGGCCGTGGTCCCCCCGAAGACCACGTCGTCGCGTCCGGTCAGGGTGCCGAGCAGGACGGCCCACGCGCCGCGCATCACGGTGCTCATGGTCGCGCCGTTGCGGCGGGCCAGGGCCGCGAGGTCCGTCACCAGCGGGGCGGGCAGTTCGACCCGTATCTCGTCGGGGTCGACCGGCGCGCGGTTGCCCGTCTCCGGCGCGACGAGGGTGGGCTGCGCCCCCTGGAGCGCCTGCCGCCAGGCCTCGGCGGCGGCCGTTTTGTCGCGGCGCGCCAGCCAGGCGAGGTAGCTGCGGTACGGGGTGACCGGCGGCAGGGCGTGTTCGTCGCCGCCGTTGCGGTACAGCTCGACCAGTTCGTTCGCGATGATCGAGGTCGACCAGCCGTCGCAGAGGATGTGGTGGACGGTCAGCACGACACGGGTGCGGGTGTCGCCCACCCGGACGGCGGTCAGCCGCAGCAGGGGCGGGTCCGCGAGGTCGAAGCGCCGGGTCCACTCCGCGCGCACCGCCTCGTCCAGGGCGTCCGCGCGCCGGCCGGCCGGGACGGGACGCAGGTCCAGTTCCTGCCACGGGAGGTCCGACTGCTGCGGGATGACCTGCACCGTCTCGCCGGACTTCAGGGTGCGGAACCCGGCCCTGAGGGTCGGGTGGCGGCGCAGCAGCGCGTGTCCCGCCGACCTGAGAGCGTCCGTGTCGAGGGGGCCGTCCAGGTCCAGGACCACCTGGCCCCGGTAGATGTCCGTGGCCTCGGCGTCGTACAGGGCGTGGAACAACATGCCCTTCTGCATCGGCGCGAGAGGCCATATGTCGGCCAGTCCGGGCTTGCTCACGGCTACTTTCCCCATTCCGTTTCGAGCTGGTCGATGTCGTCCTGCGTCAGGGAGACGAGGTCGAGGTCCGACGGGGTACGGCCGCCCGAGTCGGTCTGCGCGGCGCACGCCACCAGGGCCTCGGCGGCCCGGAACCACGCGTGGCCGAGCCGCCGGATGCCGGCCTCGGAGACCAGCGCCGGGTCCCAGGCCCAGTGCGCCGTCAGCCGGGGGCCGTCGTCGGTGTCCACGGTGCGGGCGTCGAGGTCGACCGGGTGGGTGCGTACGCCTTCGGGCGGGTGGGCGTCGCCGGTGGCGGTCCACGCGGTGGCCGCCCGGCCTTCGTCCGCGGCGGGGACGCGGCCGAGGTAGTTGAACAGCAGCGGTGGTGCGGCGAGTCCGGCCAGGGCCGCGGACGTCCGCGCGTTCAGGTGGCGCAGCAGTCCGTGGCCGATGCCGTGCTCGGGCAGTTCCCTGATCTGCTCCTTGACGCGTTTGAGCACCGCTCCCGGGTCGGGGGCGCCGGTGCGGGCGCCGGATTCCGCGTTGCCCGGGTCGAGCCGGACCGGGTGGACGCTGGTGAACCAGCCGACCGTACGGGACAGGTCGGTGCCGGGCGCGAGGCCGCTCTCGCGGCCGTGCCGTTCGAGGTCCACCAGGACGGCGCCGGGCCGGCCGCGCCAGTCGGCGACCGCGAGGACCAGCGCGGCGAGGAGCACTTCGGTGACATCGGCGTGGAAGGCCGCCGGGACGGTGGTGAGCAGGGCCGCCGACGTGTCGGGGGCCAGGGTCATGCTCAGTGTCCCGGTCCCGCCCGGCCCGGTGCGGGCCGTCGGCAGCAGCGGGGTGGTGGGCGCGCCGATCCGTTCCCAGAGCGGCAGTTCGGCGACCCTGGCAGGGTCGTGGGCGGCCTGTCGCAGCAGTCCGGCCCAGCGGCGGAAGGACGTACGGACGGGTGGCAGGGCCGGGTCGGTGCCCGCCCGCACCGCCTCGTACGCGAAGGCCAGGTCGTCGAGGAGGATGCGCCAGGAGGCGCCGTCCACGCAGAGGTGGTGCGCGGCGAGGAAGAGCCGGCCGGGCCGGTGCGAGCCCGCGTCGAACCACACCGCCTGGAGTACGGCGCCGGAGCGCGGGTCGAGGCGGCCGGTCGCGGCGGCGCACTGCTCGCGGACGATCGTGGCCGTGATCTGCTCGGCCGGTCCGGGCAGCCGCACCGTGCGCAGCATGCCTGCCGCCGGTACCGCTCCCGGCGGCCGGACGTGCAGCGTGTCGTCGGGGCCGAGGCGGAACCGCAGGGCGCCGTGGTGGTCGAGGACGGCCTGGAGGGCGGTGGTGAGTTCCGCGGCGGTGAGGCCGGTGGGTGTCCAGACCATGACGGACTGGTGCAGCGGTCCGGCGAGAGCCTGCCGGTCGGCGAGCTGCCGCATGACCGGGGTGAGGGGTACGGGGCCGTCGCCGTCGTCGTGCCGGGTCTCCTCTTCCGTGACGGGCCGGGCGGCGAGGGCGAGGGCTTCCGGGGTCTTGTGCTGGAAGACGTCCGTCGCGCTGATCCGGTATCCGGCGCGGGCCGCGCGGGCGACGAGTTGCAGGGAGATGATGCTGTCGCCGCCGAGTTCGAAGAAGTTGGCGTCCGCGCCGACATCGATGACCGGGGCCGGAGCCTCGGGGGCCGCGGGGGGTTCCGGGGCTGCGGGAGCGCCGGGGTGCGGGATGTCCGGGCGCGGTACGACCGGTTCCGGAACGACCGGGGGCGTTACGTCCGGGTGTGGAACGTCCGGGCGCGGGACGTCCGGATGCGGTGCGGGCAGGCCGGGGCCCGCGTCCGAGGCCACCAGGCCGAGCACCTCAGCGAAGAGGTGGCAGAAGAGCGTTTCGAGCGGGGTGCGCGGCGCGCGCCCCGCGGATGCCTCCGTGTAGTCGGGTGCGGGCAGCGCGGCCCGGTCGACCTTGCCGTTGCCCGTGATGGGCAGGGCGTCCAGGCCGACGACGGTGCCGGGGATCATGTAGTCCGGCAGCCGGTCGGCCGCGAAGTCCCGTACGCCGTCCGCGTCGCCGACGACGTATGCGACCAGGCGTTTGTCTCCGGGGCGGTCCTCCCGCACCACGACGGCGGCCTGGTCCACACCCGGGCACTGCCCGAGCACGGCCTCGATCTCAGCCGGCTCGATACGGAACCCCCGCACCTTCACCTGGTCATCGGCCCGGCCCAGGAACACGAGATTCCCGTCCCGGTCCCAGCGCACCAGGTCACCGGTCCGGTACATCCGACCACCGCCGTACGGGCACGCCACAAACCGCTCCGCCGTCAGCGCCGCACGGCCCAGGTACCCGTGCGCGACCCCGCGCCCGGCCACGTACAGCTCCCCGGCAACGTCGGTCGGTACCGGGCGCAGCAGCGGGTCCAGGACGAAGACCCGTACGCCGTCGCGGGGGCGGCCGATCGGCAGGACGGACGGTGCCCGCGTACCCGGCGCGACGGTGTGGGTGGTGGCGCACAGGGTGGTCTCGGTCGGCCCGTACAGATGGTGGACGGTGGCGCCGGGGCAGGCGTCGGTGACGCGGGCGACCGCTTCGGCGGGGACCACATCGCCGCCGGTCAGGATGTGTTCCAGGCCCGCGAAGCACTCGGGTGCCTCCTGGGCCAGCACCCGGAACAGTCCGGCCGTGACATGGACGGCCGTCAGCTCGTGCTCGACGGCCAGCCGCGCCACCGTCGCCCCGTCCAGGTCCAGCGGCGGCGCGACGACGACACAGCCGCCGTTGAGCAGCGGCACCCACAGTTCCAGGGTGGACGCGTCGAAGGTGTGCGGGGCGTGGAAGAGCGTCCGGCCGGTGCCGATGCCGTTCCAGCAGGGGTCGAGGGCGAGTGCGGTGACGTTCGCGTGGGTGGCGAGGACGCCTTTCGGGGTTCCGGTCGAGCCGGAGGTGTACATCACGTAGAGGCCGCAGTCCGGCGTCACCTGCGCCGGCAGCGGGACGGCCGGGAAGTGCCGCAGCGCCTCCGCCACCTCGGAACCGGTCATCACCAGGACGGGAGCGGCGTCCTCCAGCAGGAACCGCACCCGCTCGACCGGGTACGCCGTGTCCACCGGCACGGCCACCGCGCCCGCCTTGGCGATGCCCAGCAGCACGGCGACCAGTTCCACCGAGCGGTCCAGCAGCACCGCGACCCGGTCGCCGGCGGTGACGCCCTTGGCGTGCAGGTACCAGGCGCACCGGTTGGCCCGGGCGTCCAGTTCCCGGTAGGTCAGTGTGCCGTCGGCGGATTCCACCGCCGCCTCGTCGCCGTGCCGCGCGACGACCTGGTCGAAGCGCCGCGGCACGGTCTCGTCCCGCCGGTCCGTGGACTCCGCCGCCATGACCCGGGTGCGCTCGTCCTCGCCGAGCACGTCCACCGCCCCGGCCCGTACGGCGGGGTCGGCCGTGACCTGGTCGAGCACCCGCAGCAGCCGGGCCACCAGGCGTTCCGCGGTGGCCTGCTCGAAGAGGTCGGTGGCGTACTCCAGGTAGCACTCCAGGCCCGCGGCTGCGCCGTCGGTGTCCCGGCGTTCCCACATCAGGACCGACAGGTCGAACTTCGAGGTGGACATCTCCACCGGGACCAGCCGGGACTCCAGCCCCGGGGCGTCGAAGTGCGTCTCGGGGGCGTTCTGGAGGGCGAAGGCGACCTGGAACAGCGGGTGCCGGGCCAGCGAGCGGACCGGGTTGAGCACCTCGACCAGGTGCTCGAAGGGGAGGTCCTGGTGGGCGTACGCGGCGAGGTCGGTCTCGCGTACCCGGCCGACCAGTTCGGTGAAGGTCGGGTCGCCGCTGACGTCCGTGCGCAGCACGAGGGTGTTGAGGAAGTTGCCGACCAGGTCGTCCACGGCCTCGTCCGTACGGCCCGCGACGGGGGTGCCGAGCGGAATGTCCTCCCCGGCGCCCAGCCGGGACAGCAGCACCGCGAAGGCGGCCTGCGCGACCATGAACAGCGTGGCGTCGCACTCCCGGGCGATCTCCGCCAGGCGCCGGTGTGCCGCGGCGTCCACCGAGAAGGGCAGGAACGCGCCCCGGTGCGTCGCCACCGGCGGGCGGGGCCGGTCGAAGGGCAGTTTCAGGTGTTCCGGCAGCCCGGCGAGGGTTGCGGACCAGAACGCGGCCTGGCTGCCGAACAGGCCGTCCTCGGTGTCCTGGGTGAGCAGGTCGCGCTGCCAGAGGGTGAAGTCGGCGTACTGGACGGCGGGCGGCGCCCAACCGGGCGCACGGCCCTCGGCCCGCGCCGCGTAGGCGGTCGCCAGGTCGTCGGCCAGAACACCCATGGACCAGCCGTCGGAGGCGATGTGGTGCACCACGATCAGCAGGACGTGGTCGGCGGGCGCCACCTCGAACAGTGTGATGCGCCAGGGCAGTTCGCGCTCGATCCGGAAGCCCTGCTCGACGCCGGCGGCCAGCGCCTGTGCCACGTCGTCCGCGGCGACGCCGACGGTGGTGAGGTGTACGGCGACCTCTGCCGCGTCCACGATGTCCTGGCGGGCCCCTCCACCGTGCTCCGGGTAGCGGGTGCGCAGTGTCTCGTGCCGGGCCACGACGTCGCCCCAGGCCGCTTCCAGCGCGGCGACGTCCAGCTCGCCGGTCAGCCGGACGGCCAGCGGGATGTTGTTGGTCGCGCTCGGTCCTTCCAGGCTGTGCAGGAACCACATCCGCTGCTGCCCGAACGACAACGGCAACGGATCGGGCCGGTCCACCGGTGCGAGCACCGGCCGTACGGCCTCGTACTCGTCCAGCCGCCCGGCCAGGCCCGCGACCGTCGGCGCCTCGAACAGCGCCCGCACCGAAATCTCCGCGCTCAGAGCTCCCTTGATGCGGCTGGCCAGCCGCGTCGCCAGCAGGGAGTCCCCGCCCAGGTCGAAGAAGCCGTCATCGATACCGACCCGGTCCAGGCCCAGCACCTCGGCGAACAGACGGCAGAGGATCTGTTCCTGCGGAGTGCGGGGCGCACGGCCCGACGACTCCGCCGCCGTGTGGTCGGGGGCGGGCAGCAGGGTCCGGTCGACCTTTCCGTTGGCCGTCAGCGGCAGCTCGTCCAGTACGACTGTGGCTGACGGAATCATGTAGTCCGGCAGCCGCTCGGCTGCGAACTCCCGTAGCGCGGAGGCATTCCCGACGACGTAGGCGACCAGCCGCTTGTCGCCGGGCTGGTCCTCGCGCACGAACGCCGCCACCTGCGCGACACCGGGGCACTGTCCGAGCACGGCTTCGACCTCGGACAGTTCGATACGGAATCCCCGGATCTTCACCTGGTCGTCGGCCCGGCCCAGGAAGACCAGGTTGCCGTCCCGGTCCCAGCGCACCAGGTCACCGGTCCGGTACATCCGGCCACCACCGTACGGGCACGCCACGAACCGCTCCGCGGTCAACGCGGCGCGGCCGAGATACCCGCGTGCCACACCCCGCCCCGCCACGTACAACTCCCCCGCCACACCCACCGGAACCGGCCGCAGGAACCCGTCCAGAACGAACACCCGCAAGCCGTCCCGGGGCGTCCCGATCGGCAGCACCGGCGGCACCTTCGCCCCCGGCTCGATGACGAAGGTGGTGGCGCACAGCGTGGTCTCGGTCGGTCCGTACATGTGACGGATCTCGACGCCGGGGCACGCCTCGGCGACACGGGCGACGGCCTCGGCGGGGACCACGTCGCCGCCGGCCAGGACGTGCTGAAGCCCGGTGAAGCAAGCCGGGGTCTCCTGGGCCAGCACCCGGAACAGCCCGGCGGTCAGGTGCACCGCCGTCAGCGCGTGCTCGCCCACCAGGCGGGCCAGCGTCCCGCCGTCCAGGTCCACCGTCTCGGGCGCCACGACCACACAGCCGCCGTTCAGCAACGGCACCCACAGCTCGAACGTCGAGGCGTCGAAGGCGTGCGGAGCGTGGAACAGCACACGGCCCGAACCGATGTCGCCCCAGCAGGAGTCCAGGGCGAGCGCGGCGACACCCCCGTGCGTGGCAACGACTCCCTTGGGCACGCCCGTCGAACCGGAGGTGTACATCACATACAGCGCCGACTCCGGCGAAACCCGCACCGGCAACGACGCAGCCGCGAACCCCCCTCCGGCGGCTTCACGCACCTCCTCTTCGCCCACCAGCAGCGTCGGCGCGGAGTCCGCCAGCAGGAACCGCACCCGCTCCGCCGGATAAGACGCGTCCACCGGTACGAAGACGGCCCCCGCCTTCGCGATGCCCAGGAGTACGACGACGAGTTCCGCCGACCGGGGCAGCGTGACGGCGACCCGGTCGCCGGGGGCCACGCCCTTGGCGTGCAGATAGCGGGCGAACCGGTTGGCGCGCGCGTCGAGTTCGCCGTAGGTCAGGGTGGTGTCGCCCGTCGTCACGGCGGTTTCGGTACGGGACCGCAGCACGGTGGCGTCGAACTGGCCGAGGAGCGTGCGGTCGCCCGGACCCGCCGCTCCGACGTTGACGCCGGTGACGAGTTGCCGCCGCTCCTCGGAGGCCAGCAGGTCGACCTCACCGACCCGCAGTTCCGGGTGGCCCGCGACCTGGTCGAGCACCGCGAGCAGCCGGGTGATCAGACTCCGCGCGCCGTCCGGGTCGAAGAGGTCGGTGGCGAACTCCAGGTAGCCGTCCAGGCCGGTGCCGCCGGGCCGCTCCCCCAGGCCGAAGACCAGGTCGAACTCGACCGTCGCGGGCGGCACCGGGACCGGTGCCGCGGCGAGGCCGGGCAGCTCCCATGCCGGGTTCAGCTCGTCCTCCATCACCAGCAGCACCTGGAACAGCGGATGCCGGGCGGTCGAACGGGCGGGCCGCAGCGCTTCCACCAGGTGTTCGAACGGGAGGTCCTGGTGGGCGTACGCGGCCAGGTCGGCGTCCCGGGCCCGCGCCACCAGTTCGGTGAAGGACGGGTTACCACCGGCATCGGTGCGCAGCACCAGGGTGTTGAGGAAGAATCCGACGACGCCGCCCAGGGACTCGTCGGTACGGTCCGTGACAGGCGTGCCGAGCGGGATGTCCTCGCCCGCGCCGAGCCGGGACAGCAGCAGCACGACCGCGGCCTGGGCGACCGTGAACAGTGTGGTGTCACACGCGCGGGCGATGGCGCTCAGCCGCCGGTGCACCCGGGCGTCGACGGTGAACGGCAGTACGGCGCCGCGATGGCTGGCGGTGGCCGGGCGCGGCCGGTCGGTGGGCAGTTCGATCTGGTCCGGCAGGCCGGCGAGGGCCGCGGTCCAGTGGGCGAGTTGGGTGTCGAGCAGGCCTCCGCCGCTGTCCAGCAGCGCGTGCTGCCAGAGGGTGAAGTCGGCGTACTGGACGGGCAGCCGTGCCCAGCCGGGCGCGTGGCCCGCGCTCCGCGCCGCGTACGCCGTCGAGAGATCGCGCGCGAGGACGCCCATCGACCAGCCGTCGGCGGCGATGTGGTGGACGACCACCAGGAGTACGTGGGTGTCGGCGGACAGTTCGAACAGGGTCGCCCGCCGGGGCGGTGCCGTGTCGAGGGCGAACCGGCGGCCGATGTGCTCGGCCAGTGCGGCGTCGAACGCCTCCTCGGAGGTGTGGACGACCGGCAGGTCCGGAGCGCCGAGCGGGTTCCCCGGCTCCGGGCCGCCGCCGTCCAGCACCAGTTGGTGCGGTACGCCGTCCCGCTCGGGGAAGACCGTACGCAGCGGCTCGTGGCGCGCGATCACGTCCGCCC
Source organism: Streptomyces sp. NPDC033221 (assembly GCF_055577005.1). Classification (NCBI taxonomy): domain Bacteria; kingdom Bacillati; phylum Actinomycetota; class Actinomycetes; order Kitasatosporales; family Streptomycetaceae; genus Streptomyces; species Streptomyces sp. NPDC033221. The sequence continues at coordinate 111,782 of NZ_JBVIQN010000024.1, forward strand.
ACGCGGCGCGCAGCGCGGCCAGGTCCAGGCTGCCGGTGAGCCGGGCCGCCATGGCCATGTTGTAGGCGCCGCTGCGGTCCTCCAGCCGGTTCGCGAACCACATGCGCTGCTGCCCGAACGACAGCGGCAGGAACTCCGGCCGCTCCGCCGCGACCACGGGCGGGCGGCCGGCGCCCAGTTCGTCGAGCCGCCCGGCCAGGCCCGCGACCGTGGGCGTTTCGAACATCACAGTCATCGGGATCTCGACGCCCAGGGCGGTACGGGCCCGGCTGGTCAGCCGCATGGCGAGGAGGGAGTCGCCGCCCAGGTCGAAGAACCGGTCGTCGATGCCGACCCGGTCCAGGCCGAGGACCTCGGCGAACAGCCGGCACAGCAGCTGTTCCCGCGGGGTGCGGGGCGCCCGGTCCGAGGTGGCGGCGGCGTGGTCGGGGGCGGGCAGCGCGGCCCGGTCGACCTTGCCGTTGGGCGTCAGCGGCAGTGCGTCCAGGGGGACGACCGTGCCGGGGATCATGTAGTCCGGCAGCCGCTCGGCGGCGAAGTCCCGCAGGCCCGCGGCGTCACCGACGACGTAGGCGACCAGCCGTTTGTCTCCGGGCCGGTCTTCCCGTACGACGACGGCCGCCTGGTCCACACCCGGGCACTGCCCGAGGACGGCTTCGACCTCCGCCGGTTCGATCCGGAAACCCCGGACCTTTGCCTGGTCGTCGGCGCGGCCGTGGAACACCAGGCTGCCGTGCCGGTCCCAGCGGACGAGGTCGCCGGTACGGTACATCCGCCCGCCGCCGTACGGGCAGGCGACGAAGCGTTCCGCGGTCGGCGCGGGGCGGTTCAGGTAGCCGGGTGCCAGGCCCCGGCCCGCGACGTACAGCTCGCCGGTGACGCCGACCGGTACCGGCCGCAGGGCGCCGTCCAGGACGAAGACCCGTACGCCGTCGCGCGGCCCGCCGATCGGGAGTACCGCCGGAGCCTTCCCGCCCGGGGGGACGGTGCTGGTGGTGGCGCAGAGGGTGACCTCGGTCGGCCCGTACAGGTGGTGCAGCGTGGCGTCCGGGCAGGCTTCGGCGACGCGGGCGACGGCTTCGGCGGGGACCACGTCGCCGCCGGTCAGGATGTGCCGCAGGCCCGTGAAGCAGGTGGGCGTCTCCTGGGCGAGCACCCGGAACAGTCCGGCGGTGACATGCACGGCCGTCAGCGCGTGGTCGTCGATCAGCCGGGCCAGCGCCCCTGCGCCGAGGTCCGCCTCCGGGGCCACCACCACGCATCCGCCGTTGAGCAGCGGCACCCACAGTTCGAACGTCGAGGCGTCGAAGGCGTGCGGGGCGTGGAAGAGGACGCGGCCGGTGCCGATGTCGCCCCAGCAGGTGTCGCGTGCGAGGGCGGCGACGCCGGCGTGGGTGGCGGTCACGCCCTTGGGCGCGCCCGTCGAACCGGAGGTGTACATGACGTACAGGCCCGACTCCGGCGCGACCGGTACCGGGAGCGGTGCGGCCGAGAAGTCCCGCAGGGCGGCGTCCCGCAGGGCTTCCTCCCCGCTCACGAGCAGCGTGGGGGCGGCGTCCTCCAGGAGGTACCGCACCCGCTCGGCCGGGTAGGACGGGTCCACCGGCACGGCCAGCGCACCGGCCTTGGCGATGCCCAGGAGGGCGACGACCAGGCCGGCGGAGCGCGGCAGCAGGACGCCGACGCGGTCGCCCGGCGCCACTCCCCCGGCGTGCAGGTACCAGGCGAACCGGTTGGCCCGTGCGTCCAGCTCCGCGTACGTGAGGGTGTCCCCGCCGGAGACGACCGCGGGCGCGTCCGGGAAGCGGGCGGCCACCTCCGCGAACCGGGCGGGGACGGTGGTGTCCGGTGCGGCGTCCCGGCCGGTGTTCGCCTCGGTGAGCAGCCGCTCCTCCTCGCCGTCGAGCAGGACGGCGACCTCGCTCACCGGCAGCGCCGGGTCCGCCGTCACCTGGGCGAGGACCGCGGTGAGCCGGGCGGCCAGCGTGGCGGCGGTGTCCCGGTCGAAGAGTTCGGCGTTGTGCCAGAGCCCGCCGTCGATGCCGGCGGGCCGGCCGTCGGCGTCGTGGCGTTCGGTCAGGTTGAGATAGAGGTCGAAGAGGCCGAACGTCAGGTCGTCCCGTGCGGCCTCGATGCCGACCCGCTCCGGTACGGCGGTCAGGCCGGGCAGGTCCCAGGCGGAGCCGGGCGAGTCCTCCATCACCAGCAGCACCTGGAACAGCGGGTGCCGGGCCAGCGAGCGGTCCGGGTTCAGCACGCCGACGAGGTGCTCGAACGGCAGGTCCTGGTGGGCCTCGGCGGCGAGGCCGGTGGCACGGACCCGGCGTACCAGGTCGGTGAAGGCGGGGTCGCCGGTGAGGTCCGTCCGCAGGACGAGGGTGTTGGCCACGAATCCGACGAGCCCGTCGAGCGTCTCGTCGGTGCGCCCGTCGACCGGCGAGCCGGTGGGGATGTCGTCGCCCGCGCCCAGCCGGGAAAGGAGTACGGCGAGGGCGGCGCGCACCACCATGAGCGGGGTGGCGTCGCAGTCAGCCGCGATCTTCAGGAGCGCCCGGTGCAGGTGCGGCGGAATCCGGACCGGTACCGAACTTCCCTCGTGCCGGGGTTCGGCCGGGCGGGGCCGGTCGCAGGGCAGGTCCAGCTGGGCCGGCAGCCCCACCAGGGCCTGGCGCCAATAGGCGAGCTGCCGCCCGTACACGCTCTCCGGGTCCTGCTCGGCACCGAGCAGCTCCTGCTGCCGCCGGGCGTGGTCCGTGTACGCGACGGGCAGCGGCGGCCAGCCCGGCGCGCGGCCCTGCGACCGGGCGGCGTACGCCCGTGAGACGTCCCTGGCCAGCACCTCCAGCGACCGGCCGTCCACGGCGATGTGGTGCACGACCAGCAGCAGCACGTGCTCGCGGGGGGACAGGGCGTACAGCGTCGCCCGGCACGGCGGTTCGGTCCGCAGGTCGAACTCCCGGCCCGCTTCGGCGGCGAGGGTTCCGGCCAGTTCCCGCTCGTCGACGCTCCGGTTCCCGAGCCCGGCCGGCGGCTCGTCCCGGACCTGCTGCCACGTCTCCCCGTCCGCCTCGGAGAAGACCGTACGCAGTGCCTCGTGACGCCCGACGACGTCGGCCCACGCCGCCTCCAGGGCGGGCCGGTCCAGCCCGCCGACGAGCCGGACCGCCATGGCCATCGTGTACGCGGCGCCCGCGTTCTCCAGCCTGTTGACGAACCACATCCGCTGTTGACCGAACGACAACGGAATCCCCGTCGGTTCCGTCCGGTCACCGCGGTTATTCCCGTTTGCACGCACGCCGAGCTCCCCCCGTGGAATTACAACGCCGCGCGGCCACATGGTTTCCGGGGCGCGCGGCGGCAGCTCTTGCGGCGAACATACCCGCACCGGACCGGAGCCGCGCAGTGTCCAGACAGCGGAACATTGACGTCCAGAAAGCGGGGGAATTCCCCGTGGCGTCAGTGTGCGACGGGTGGGAAATTGACGCGGATTTCGAGGCCGCCTTCCGGCAGTGCCTCGGCATGCAGTTGCGCGTCGTGGGCGGCCGCGATGGCCGCGACGATCGACAGGCCGATGCCCTGGCCGTCGTGGCCGCCGAGCCGGGTCGCGCGCAGCCGCTGGAACGGCTGGAAGATCAGGTCGAGCTGGGAGGGCAGGACCTCGGGCCCGGTGTTGCGCACGCTCAGCGCGGGCCGGCCCTCGTGCAGGCCCGTCCACACCCGAACCCGCCCGTCGGGCACGTTGTGCCGGACCGCGTTGTCGACGAGGTTGGTGAGCAGCCGCTCCACCAGCGGCGGATCGCCCAGCACGGCGGCCGGTGCCAGGTCGCTGCCGATCCGTACGCCGGGCGGGCCGTCGGTGTCGCGGGGCCGGCCGAGGTATTCGGCGGCCAGCCCCGCCAGGTCCACCGGCACCCGCCGGTCCAGGCCGCGCTGGCTGCGGGCCAGCGTCAGCAGCGCCTCGATCAGCTTCTCCTGCCGGGCGTTGCTGCCCAGCACGCGGACACAGGTCTCCCGCAGTTCGGCGGCGCTCGCGTCCGGGTCGGCGAGGGTGATCTCCAGCAGACTGCGCTCGAAGGTGAGCGGAGTGCGCAGCTCGTGGGAGGCGTTGGCGACGAACCGGCGCTGCGCCTCGAACGCGCCTTCGAGGTGGTCGAGGAGCGCGTCGAACGTGTCGGCCAGATCCTTGATCTCGTCGGACGGGCCGGGCGCTCCGAGCCGCCGGTGCAGGTCGTTCGCCGAGATCGCCTTCGCGGTGTCGGCCATGGTCCGCAGCGGCCGCAGCGCCCGGCCGGCCATCAGCCAGCCCAGCCACACCGACAGGAAGGTCAGCAGGGCCAGCGCGATTCCGGACGAGGTGAGCAGCTTTTCGAGGTAGTCGCTGCGCTGCTGTTGCAACTGCTGCTCCAGATCCACCGTCGGGGCCGGTACGTCGGCGGCGGCGCCGAGGCCGCTGGGCGTCACGGTCGCGGCGGGCGGGGAGGGCGGGTCGACGCCGGCCCACGGTGGCCGGCCGGCCACCAGCAGGTAGACGACGGTGAGCAGCAGTACCCCGGTGACCAGGAAGAGCGCCCCGTACAGCAGCGTCAGCCGCAGCCGGATGGTCCACCGGACCCTGGGGTGTGCGCGGCGCATCCCGGCTCCCCTCAGATCCGGTAGCCGGCCTGGGCGACCGTCTCGATGAGCGGCGGGTCGCCCAGCTTGCGCCGCAGCCGGCTCACGGTGACCTTGACGGTGTTGGTGAACGGGTCGGCGGCCTCGTCCCAGGCCCGCTCCAGCAGCTCTTCGGCGGAGACCACCCGGCCGCCCGCCGCCAGCAGCAGCTCCAGCACCGCGAACTCCTTGGGGCTCAGGTCGAGCCGGGTGCCCGCCCGCTGCGCGGTGCGCTTGCCGGGGTCCAGCTTGAGGTCGGCGTGGCACAGGACCGGGGGCAGCGCGGGCTGGCTGCGGCGCCCCAGGGCGCGGATCCGGGCGACCAGTTCGGCGAAGGCGAAAGGCTTGGGCAGATAGTCATCGGCGCCGCTGGTCAGGCCCTCGACCCGGTCCTCGATCGTGGCGGCGGCCGTCAGCATCAGCACCCGCGCCGGATTGCCCTCGGTGATCAGGGTCTGGCACACCTCGTCGCCGTGCAGGCCGGGCAGGTCGCGGTCGAGGACGACGACTTCGTACCGGTTGACCGCGGTGCGTTCCAGCGCGGCCTTCCCGTCCAGGACGACGTCGACCGCCATGCCTTCCCTGCGCAGGCCCGCGGCCAGCGTCTCCGCGAGATCGCGATGATCCTCCACCACCAGAATCCGCATGGCCCCCACCGTCGGTTCGGCACCGTTGATTGTGATCTTGCGCGGGGGGCGGTTACAGCGGCGTAAGGCCCGGTCGGGGTTACAGGCACTTAACACCCGGTGTTCCGTCGCGGTAACCGCCCGGTTGCTGAACTGGCTTCCAGACACCCAGCGTCCCAGAGGAGTTGACATGTCAACACCGTCCGAAGAGGAAACACCACGCAAGAAGCGCCGGCTGTTCGCCGTACCGCTGCTCGTCGCGGCGCTGGCGGCCGGCGGGACCGTGCTGGCACTCCAGACCACGTCGTCCGCGGCACCGGCCGCCTCGTCGTCGCAGTCCGTCGCCCGGACGGCGCAGGCCTCGTCCTCGGCGTCGGCGTCGAGCGGTACGGGCAAGGCCGCCGGGGACTCGGCGACGCGGGAGCGCCAGGCCGAGGCGTTCACGCAGTGCATGAAGGACAACGGGATCAAGGACTTCCCGGGGATCACCATCAAGGAGAACGGCCAGCTTCAGCTGAAGTCGGGTGGCAACATCAACCCGGTCTCCAAGGCCTACCGGTCCGCGGCCAAGGCCTGCGCGTCGAAGCTGCCGTCGGACAGCAGCCTGCCCAAGGAGCCCGCCGCGGTGACTCCGGAGACCCCGGCGCTCGGTTTCACCTGCACCGAGGACTGCCCTGCCGCGCCCAAGGCGCCGAGTCTGCCTTCTGAGTTCTGACCTTCCGGCACGATGTCCAACCGCCCTCATTGGGCGGTTGGACATTCCCGCCCTGCCCGAATTCAGCGGAATCGGGGCTGTAACCGCGGCGTAACCGCAGGCCCGTCATCATGGAAGTTTCGCACCCCGCTCAGGAATTGCGGACGCTGTTCGAATTACGGGACCCATTCGGCCCCATGGGCATGTCGGTGACCGAATTCACTGTCCTCCCCCCAGGGTCGCCGGAGACCGCGCGGCCCGCCCCGGCCGTCCCCCGTGCGCACGACGACCGGCCGGGGCGCCGCGCCCCGGTCTCCGGCGGGCCCGCCCCTCGGCCGGCCGGCGCGCCGACCGTCATCGGGACCGGCCCGCCGAGCGGCACCACCGCTGTCCGGTCGGCCCGTCGCTCCGGAAATGTAACGTTTCCGTGGCAGAGCAGAACATTCGTACGGGGAGTAATCCCATAGGGTCGAGCGGTGATCGAACGTCGAAAAGGGGCACATGCCCGGGCCACCACACCCTCCGCCGCGGCCGGCCGCTGGTCCGCCCTCGGCCGGTGGTGGGCCGCAAACCGCCACAGACTCCGGCTCCGCCGCCCGGCCTACCCGCGCCCGGGACGCTCGGGCTTCCGGCGCTGGGTGCCCTCCTGGCGCCAGACGCTCGGGCTGACCGGCTCCTTCATCGGCGTGCTGACCGGACTGCTGGCGATCATGTACGCGCGTACCGAGATACCCGCCGACCTCAACGCCTTCGCCACCCAGCAGGACAACGTCTACTACTGGGCCGACGGCACCGAGATGGCCCGTACCGGAGACATCAACCGGCAGGACATGCCCCTCGGCTCGGTACCGGAGAAGGTCCGGTGGGCCGCGCTGGCCGCCGAGAACGAGACGTTCTACTCGGACAGCGGCATCTCGCCCAGCGGCATCATCCGCGCCGCCACCCGGATGGTCACCGGGGGCGACACCCAGGGCGGCTCCACCATCACCCAGCAGTACGTGAAGAACGCCTACCTCAACCAGGACCAGACGTTCACCCGCAAGCTCAGCGAGATGTTCATCGCGATCAAGCTCGACAACAAGATGACCAAGGACGAGATCCTCGAGCGCTATCTCAACACCAGCTGGTACGGGCGCGGCACCTACGGCATCCAGCGCGCCGCGCACGCGTACTACGGCAAGGACGCCTCCCAGCTGAACGTCAGCGAGGGCGCGTTCCTCGCCTCGCTCCTCAAGGGAGCCGCGCTGTACGACCCGGGGCTCGGCGCCGAGCCCCGCGAGCGCGCCGTGGAACGCTGGAAATGGGTGCTGGACCGGATGGTGGCCATCGGCAAGCTCTCCGCGGAGGAGCGGGGCCGCTACACCCACTTCCCCGAGCCGCAGGCCCCGCCCAAGCCCGCCGGGCTGACCGGCCAGAACGGCTATCTCGTGGAGACGGCCCGGGCCTACGTCGGCGCGCACACCGACATCTCCGAGAAGGACTTCGCCCTCGGCGGCTACCAGATCCACACCACCTTCGAGAAGCCCCGGATGGCGGCGCTGTCCAAGGCGGTCGGGGACGTACGGTCCAAGCTCGACCCGGTGAGCCGCGCGGCCGACCGCGACGTGCGCATCGGCGCGGCGTCGGTGACCACGGACGGGCGGATCGTGGCCCTGTACGGCGGTCCCGACTACCTGAAGCAGGGCTTCAACGACGCCAACTCCTCCGTGGTGCCCGCGGGCAGCGCCTTCACCCCGTTCGTCTACGCGGCGGCGCTGCGCGACGGCGTCGAGCGCGAGCGCGGCAAGCCCCGTACCCCCGTCACGCCGGCCACGGTCTACGACGGCGACAACAAGATCACCCTGCGGACCCCGGAAGGCCCGTACTGGGACCGCGCGGGAAAGATCGCCAAGGCGGAGAACGACGGCGGGAAGTCCTGGGGCAGGATCCCGCTGAGGAGCGCGGTCGCGCAGTCCGTCAACACCACGGTCATGCAGCTGGGCATGGACGTGGGCCTGGAGCGGGTCGGCAAGGTCGGCGTGCAGACCGGGCTGCTGGAGAGCAGCCTCGGCGAGAAACTGCCGTCCTTCGCCCTGGGCACCGCCACGCCCAGCGCGATCCGCATGGCCGACGCGTACGCCACGTTCGCGGGCCGGGGCAAGCACACCGAGCCGTACTCGGTCGGCAAGCTCAGGCGCAACGGCGCCGACGTGCCGGTCGGCAAACCGGCCGCCGAGCAGGTGCTGCCCCAGCAGGTGGCGGGCGCCGTGGACGACGCCCTGCGGGAGTCCGTACGCCGGGGGACGGCCACCGCGGCGAAGGCGGCGGGCCCGGACGCGGCCGGCAAGACGGGCACCGAGCAGGACAACAAGTCCTCCTGGTTCGTCGGTTACCGCGGCACCCTGTCGACCGCCGTCTCCCTCGCGCGCATCGACCCCAAGAGCCAGGAGCTGCAGCCGCTGGACGGCATCGGCGGCCGGGCGAAGGGCGCGCTCGGCAGCCCGTACCCGATCGACATCTGGACGCGGTACATGACCGCCAAGTAGCGCCCGCGCCACGGAAAGCCCCCGGCCCGCGCCCCTGCTTCAGGGACGCGGGCCGGGGGCTTTCGTGCGCTCCGGCACCCCGGGCTACTTCACCACCGAGGACCAGTCCGTGATCTGTGCCGGGTCCAGCCCGCGCATCCGCTGCAGGACGGCGGGGTCCTGGACGTCCAGCCAGTCGGCCACCTGCTTGAAGGTGGCGCAGCGTACTTCCTTCTTCGTGCACACCGCCTTCACGACGTCTTCGATGGCCTTCATGTAAATGCCACCGTTCCAGTCCTCGAAGTGGTTGCCGATGAACAGCGGCGCCCGGCTCCCGTGGTAGACGCGGTTGAATCCGTTGAGATATCCGTCCCGGGTCAGCTTCCGCCACTGCTCGTACTTCGCCGGATCGCCCTTGGTGTTGTCACCGGACTGGTTGAAGAGGAAGTTGAAGTCCATGGAAAGGACCTGCTTCTCGCTCTGCGGGTAGGGCAGCAGCTGCAGCGGGAAGTTCCATATGCCGTTCTTCTTCGACGGCCATATCTGAAAGTCGCCGGGTGAGCTGGCGTCGTAGCGCCAGTTGAACCCCTTGGCCGCGGTGAGCAGGTTCTCCTGTCCCTCCAGGCAGGGCGCACGCCCTCCCACCAGCTCCTTCTTGTAGTCGAAGGGCAGCGGGGGCAGGCTCGTGTAGCCGGTGTTCGTCTTCCAGTTCTGGACGAAGGAGTACGACTGCTCGATCTCGCTCTTCCACTCCGCGACGCTCCAGTCGCCGCCGCCCTTGGCCCCGCAGAAGTGGCCGTTGAAGTGGGTGCCGATTTCGTTGCCGTCCAGCCACGCGCTCCGGAGCTGCCGCAGGGTGTCCTTGATGTGCTCATTCGTCGCGTACGAGATCGCCGAAGCGCCCGGCTTGTGCTGCGGCGGCTTGTACATCGTCGCCTTCGCCTTCGGCAGGAGATAGGTGCCGGTGAGGAAGTACGTCATCTTGGCGTTGTTCTCCTTGGCCACCTCCCGGAAATGCGAGAAGAGATGGTCGCCGCCTTCCAGCGCGCCGTCCCAGGAGAACACCACGAACTGCGGCGGCTTCTCACCGGGCTTGAGCTTCGTGGGCTTGGGCTGGTGGGGCTGCGGCCCGGTGTAGGACGTGGAGCCGTCCCCGAGCACCTTGACCTTGCCGTCCCATTTCTCCTCGGGCTTCGGCGTCCCCCCGGCCTTGCCCGCGCCGCCCTCCGGCGGTGCCGGCCGCTGCTGGGCGGCGTCCTTCGAGGGCGCCGCCTCCTTCTTGTCCGCACCCTGGTCTTCGGAACCGCAGGCCGTCAAGCCGAGGGCGAGAGCCGCCACGGTGACCAGAGCCGGCGCGCCGAGCGCGCTCCTCTTCGACATTTCCCTACCCCCTGGCACCAAAACACGTGTTCTGGCCCAAGTATCACAGAGGTGTCATGCCACTCATCAACCCCTGGCCCCCCATATCGCGCCACACCACGGGCCCGGCCGGTCGGCCGGGCCCACGGCCCGCCGCACGGACGGCGGCCGGGCGGCACGACGGGGCCGCCCGGCCCTGCCGTCAGGTGCGGTAGGCGTAGTAGACCGAGTCCGGGTAGGACGCGATGATGCTCGCCACCGACTTCCGGTAGGTGTTGGTCGAGTGGTACGTCAGATACGGCACGCCGTAGCTGCTGCGGTACGTGGTCATCATGGAGTGGTCCTTGGACCCGTCACCGTCGAAGTCCATCTGCATGACGTCGCCGACGTCCATCTGGTAGACGTTCGACAGGCTGGTCACGCGCTGGGAGTTCAGCGCGTACCAGGACCACTCGTTGGCCCCCACCCAGCTGTCGGACTGGTGGTCGGCGTCGTACCACCACTTGCGGTAGTCCGAGGACGCGCCGCCCTCCGTCTTCCAGCCGCCGGCCTTCAGGGCCTGGCTCAGGAAGTTCGTGCAGTCGCCGCCGGCCGCGTTGAACTTGCGGTACTGGGGGTTGTAGTTCCGCCAGTACTTCTCCGAGTACGCGGCCATGGCGGCGTAGTCATAACCGCCGGTCAGCTGCTTCCGGGGCGACGGGCGCAGCGGCCGCGAGGTGCCGGCGGGAAGCGCGCTGGGCATGGTGTCGCCGGCGTCCGCGACCGTCGCGGCCCGCAGCGTCGGGGCGTTGATCGCGCCGGGCCCGTCGTCCTTGGACCGGATCCCCGTCAGTTCCCAGGTGCCGCCCGGGGCCGCGGTGAAGTCCATCTCGTGGCGCGCCTTGAAGCCGGTCGTGGCCGGTTCGTCGCCGCGGATCTTCTTGTACGTGAGCGTGGTGCTCTCGGTGACCTCCACCGTGGCGTGCCGGCCGCTGAGCCGGGTGCCGTCCACGGTGACCTGGGTGTCGGCGGCGGTGTACGCCTCCCCCAGGGCGGCGAGCCGCTGCTTGCGGGCCCGCAGCGAGGACACCCCGGCGTCCTCCGCCCGCGCCAGGCGGGCCGACAGGTGCACCTGCTTGCGGGGCAGCGGGGCTATTCGGCCCGAGCGGCTGTCGAGCAGCGCCGCCGTGCGCTGCGTCAGTACGGCGTCGGCGGTACGGCTGAAGGTCTGCGTCGTCGTCCGGTCCACGCCGGCGGTACGCGGCGCCGCCGCGGCGGACGAGGCGGGCAGACACATGGCCGCCGCGGCCACGGCGAGCACCGTGCCGACGGCGGATCTGAGGATCGTTGATTTCACGAATTTTCCCCTTGTCACCCCGGCCCACCCGGGCCGGGCAGGGAATCTTTACACAAAAAGCCCATCAGCGGATCACTGGGCCGAAGGAAACGGAACCCGCCGTTCGGCCGGGGCCTCGCGCGGTCGGCCGAATCGATCACGAATCGAGAAGCGCGGAACCCCGCCCCGCAACTAGCGTCATGCCGGAGAGACCGCGCAGGCGGCCCCCGCCACAGAGGGAGACACGATGAGCAAGGCCGTAGGACCGGACCCGCAGTCGCCTGCGCCGCACGTCGCCGACCGCCACGACCTGATCCGTGTGCACGGGGCGCGGGAGAACAACCTCAAGGACGTCAGCATCGAGGTCCCGAAGCGCCGCCTGACGGTGTTCACCGGTGTCTCCGGCTCGGGCAAGAGCTCACTGGTCTTCCACACGATCGCCGCCGAGTCACAGCGGATGATCAACGAGACGTACAGCGCCTTCGTGCAGGGCTTCATGCCGGCGCAGGCGCGGCCCGAGGTCGATGTGCTGGAAGGGCTGACCACCGCGATCATCGTCGACCAGCAGCGGCTGGGCGCCGACCCGCGCTCCACGGTCGGCACCGTCACCGACGCCAACGCGATGCTGCGCATCCTCTTCAGCCGGCTCGGGCAGCCGCACATCGGCTCGCCCGGCGCGTTCGCCTTCAACGTGCCCTCGGTCCGGGCGAGCGGCGCGATCACCGTGGAGCGCGGCGGCAAGAAGGCGGTGAAGGCGACCTTCAGCCGTACCGGCGGCATGTGTCCGCGCTGCGAGGGCCGGGGCACGGTCTCCGACATCGACCTCACCCAGCTCTACGACGACTCCAAGTCGCTCGCCGAGGGCGCGTTCACCATCCCCGGCTGGAAGTCGGACAGCTTCTGGACCGTACGGGTCTATGCCGAGTCGGGCCTGCTGGACCCGGACAAGCCGATCCGCAGGTTCACGAAGCGGGAGATGCAGGATTTCTTGTACCGGGAGCCGACCAAGGTCAAGGTCGAGGGGGTGAACCTCACCTACGAGGGGCTGATCCCCAAGATCCAGAAGTCGTTCCTGTCCAAGGACCGGGAGGCGATGCAGCCGCACATCCGGGAGTTCGTGGACCGGGCGGTCACCTTCCAGACCTGCCCCGAGTGCGACGGCACCCGGCTGAGCGAGGCGGCCCGGTCGTCGCGGATCGCCGGGACCAGCATCGCCGACGCGTGCGCGATGCAGATCAGCGACCTGGCCGCCTGGGTGAACGGCCTCGCCGAGCCCTCGCTGGCACCGCTGCTCACGACGCTCCGGCACACCCTCGACTCGTTCGTGGAGATCGGCCTCGGCTACCTCTCGCTCGACCGGCCTTCGGGCACCCTGTCGGGCGGCGAGGCCCAGCGCGTCAAGATGATCCGCCACCTCGGCTCCTCGCTCACCGACACCACCTACGTCTTCGACGAGCCCACCACGGGCCTGCACCCGCACGACATCCAGCGGATGAACAACCTGCTGCTGCGGCTGCGGAACAAGGGCAACACCGTGCTCGTCGTGGAGCACAAGCCGGAGACGATCGCCATCGCCGACCACGTCGTCGACCTCGGCCCCGGCGCCGGTACGGCGGGCGGCACCGTCTGCTTCGAGGGCACCGTCGAGAAACTGCGCACCTCGGGCACCGTCACCGGCCGCCACTTCGACGACCGGGCCGCCCTCAAGGAGACGGTACGCAAGGCCACCGGCGCGCTGGAGATCCGCGGCGCCGCGAAGCACAACCTGCGGAACGTCGACGTGGACCTCCCGCTCGGGGTGCTCTGCGTGGTCACCGGCGTGGCGGGTTCCGGCAAGAGCTCACTCGTGCACGGCTCGATCCCGGCCGGCGCGGGGGTGGTATCGGTCGACCAGACGCCGATCCGCGGTTCACGGCGGAGCAACCCGGCGACGTACACGGGGCTGCTGGACCCGATCCGCAAGGCGTTCGCGAAGGCCAACGGCGTGAAGCCGGCCCTGTTCAGCGCCAACTCCGAGGGCGCCTGCCCGCAGTGCAACGGCGCCGGCGTCATCTACACCGACCTGGCGATGATGGCCGGTGTCGCCTCCCCCTGCGACGAGTGCGAGGGCAAGCGGTTCCAGCCCTCGGTGCTCGAATACCGGCTCGGCGGGCGCGACATCAGCGAGGTGCTCGCGATGCCGGTGGCCGAGGCCCAGGAGTTCTTCGGCGACGGCGAGGCCCGTACTCCGGCGGCCCACCGCATCCTCGGCCGGCTCGCGGACGTCGGGCTCGGCTACCTGAGCCTCGGCCAGCCGCTGACCACCCTGTCCGGCGGCGAGCGGCAGCGCCTCAAGCTCGCCACGCACATGGGCGACAAGGGCGGTGTCCACGTCCTCGACGAGCCGACCGCCGGCCTCCACCTCGCCGACGTCCAGCAGTTGCTCGGCCTGCTGGACCGGCTCGTCGACTCCGGCAAGTCGGTGATCGTCGTCGAGCACCACCAGGCGGTCATGGCGCACGCCGACTGGATCATCGACCTCGGTCCCGGCGCCGGCCACGACGGCGGCCGGATCGTCTTCGAGGGCACGCCCGCCGATCTCGTCGCCGCCCGTTCCACGGTCACCGGCGAGCACTTGGCGGCCTATGTCGGCGCCTGACCGCCGCCCGCACGCGGCGGGCCGGACCATGTCGCTTCACGGAAGCCGGTGCCAGAATTCCAGCGCGTGCTCCCCGGCGTAATCGACCGGCGCGATGCGGTCCGGCGACAGCGCCTGTGTGTACGGGCGTGCGTCGTCGTGCCGGTAGGGCAGCCAGGCCGGCAGGCGGGGCCCGTTGGGCGTGCCCGTGCGGGCGAACGCGGCCCACTGGTCCGTCATCGTGTCCGAAAGCCACCGCTGCGCGGCCGTGAAACGCCGCTGCGCCGCCGCCTCCTCGAACAGGTACGGCGTATCGCCCGCGTGATAGGCGCCGAAGTCGAAGCGGCCGGGCAGCGGGAGGTACAGGGGCGCGTTGCGGTCGGCGAATTCGTAGGCGTACGCCGGGACGCGCCGTGCCAGCGCCGTGTGCTGGGCGTGCGTTCCCCGGGCCCACATCCGGTCGGTGACGACCGCGGACCATGCGATGGCCGGTGACGGGAACGCCGTCAGCGGGTACGCGGCGCGCACCCGCTCGGCGTGGCCGCCGAACGCCGTCGCGAGGGACCGGTCGTAATCCTCCTTCGTAAAGGGCTTGTTGACGGCGTCGTACAGCATCCCCACGAAGGTCCGGTGTTCGTCGCGGGTCGCACCGGAGAGCACCGGCACCCGGTGGAAGCGGCCCGCGCGCAGGGCGTCCGGCGGGAGTTCCGGCAGGGTCTCGTTACCGTAGGCGAACACTTGGAAGGCGTTCATGATGTACGGGACCTTGAGGATCTTCTTGACCGGCAGGGCGCGCAGGCACCGCAGGGTCCGTGCGGGCTCGGGCGCCGCGCAGCCGAGCGGGGCGGTCATCTCCGCGCTGATGTCCTCCATCTCCCGGGCCGAGCGCCAGACGAACCACGGGTAACCGGGTACGCCGGGCCCCATCGCCCCGGCCGGCATGTCCATCATGCCCTCGCCGCTGGACAGGGCGGCCCGGTGGAACAGCCCCCGGGCCCCCGGCGAGGTGAGGTGTCCGGTGATGGCGGATGCGCCGTACGAGGAGCCCGCCACCGTCACGTTCCCCGCGTCGCCGCCGAAGACGCCCGCGTTGCGGCGCACCCAGCGCAGCGCGGCCTGCTGGTCCTGGAGGGCGAAGGTCCCCGAGCCCTTGAGGCCCGGGTGGGCGAAGCCGCCGAACACTCCCAGCCGGTAGTTGACCGTGACGACCACGAGACCGCGGTCCGCGAGCCGCCGCGCGTCGAAGAAGCTGCCGCCGCCAACCGAGCCGTCACCGTGGATCCACACCAGTACGGGCGCGGGGCGCCGTACGCGGGCGGGCGTGGTGACGTTGAGGACCAGGCAGTCCTCCTCCTCGCTGGACACCCGCGCGTACGGGGACGGGACCTGCGGACACAGCGGCCCCGGCCGGGTGGCGTCCCGGGCCCCGCGCCACGACGCCACCGGACGCGGGGCCGCCCAGCGAAACGCGCCCTTGGGCGGTCCGGCGTACGGAATGCCCTGGAAGATGCGGTGCCGGGCGGACCGGACGCCCCGTACCTGACCGGTGTCGATCCGTACGGTGACGCTGTCCTGCACGGCACCGCTCCCCGGCCGCGCGCCGCCGGGTGCGGCCGGTGCCGCGGCCCCCGCGCACAGAAACGCCACGAGCGCCGCGGCCCCGGCCATCCTCCTGGGACGTGTCCTCATGAGCGTTCTCCTCCCAGCAGTGGCACAAGGCCGCGCGGCCGCGCGACGCGCACCGGTCATGGAGGAAACGGCGGCGGTGATCCCACGGACACGGCCGCCCGCTCCACGCCCTTCTCACCCGAGCCCCGGTGCGTCGCCGTACGGACCCAGGCCGTCGTCCACGGCGGCAGCAAGCCGCCGGTGACCGGTGCGGAGGACAGCAGCAGGGTGCCGTCGGGCAACGGCTTCCGGCTGTCCGACAGGTTCGTCAGACAGTGCCAGCCGCCCGAGCGGCGGAAATGCAGCAGCCCTTCAGCTACTGATTCGGGGCCGCTGACCCACTCCAGGGCCTCGTCGTCGAGCAGTTCACGGCGCAGCCGCAGTGCGGCGCGGCAGGCCCAGTTCCTCGCCCTGGTAGAGGTAACCGGCGCCGGGCAGCGCCAGCATCAGCAGGGTCGCGGCGAGCGCCCGGCGCAGCCCGTACTCCCGTTCGAAGGCGGGTGCCAGGCCGTCGGACAGCAGCCACGCCTCCTCGTCACAGCCGTCCGGCAGGCCGTGCCGGGAGGCGTGCCGGATCACGTCGTGGTTGGAAAGCACCCAGGTCGCCGTGGCTCCGGCGGCGCGGGCGTCGGCGAGCGCGGTGTCGATGGAGGCACGCAGTTCACCGGCGTGCAGGGCCGTCGTCAGGAAATCGAAGTTGAAGGCCTGGCCCAGCTCCTGCGGGGTGGCGTAGGCGGTGCGGCGGGAGTTGCGTACCCACGCCTCGGCGACCGCGACGCGCGGCGGGTCGTACTCGTTGAAGACCTTGCGCCAGTCGCGGAAGATGTCGTGCACCTCGTCGCGGTCCCAGAAAGGGTGGCTGCCGTCCTCGGGCAGGTCGTCCGGTTCGTACGCCTCGACGCCGCCGGTGTCGCGGAGCGGCGCGGTCAGGTCCTTGGCCAGGCCGTGTGCCACATCGACGCGGAAACCGTCCACCCCGCGGTCGGACCAGAAGCGCAGCGTCGTGCGGAACTCCGCGTGCACCTCGGGGTTGTCCCAGTTGAAGTCCGGCTGCTCCGGGGCGAAGAGGTGGAGGTACCACCAGCCGTCGGGCAGCCGGGTCCAGGCGGGGCCGCCGAAGCAGGAGGCCCAGTCGGTGGGCGGCAGTTCGCCGTGCTCGCCCTTGCCTTCCCGGAAGACGTACCGTTCGCGCGCGGCGGACCCGGAAGCGGAGCGCAGCGCCTCCTGGAACCACACGTGCTGGTCCGAGGAGTGGTTGGGCACGATGTCGACCATGACTTTCAGGCCCAGCCGGTGTGCCTCTGCCACCAGCGCGTCGAAGTCGTCGAGGGTGCCCAGGCGGGGGTCGACGTCACGGTAATCGGCGACGTCGTAGCCTCCGTCGGCGAGTTGGGAGGGGTAGAAGGGGCTGAGCCAGACGGCGTCCACGCCCAGGCCGGCGAGGTGGCCGAGCCGGGAGGTGACGCCGGGCAGGTCGCCGATGCCGTCGCCGTCGGAGTCGGCGAAGCTGCGGGGGTAGATCTGGTAGGTGACGGCCTGCCGCCACCAGTCGCGGTGGACGCGGCCGGCCGTGCCGGTGCCTGCGGTGGGGTGCTGTGCGGTCACCTGGCTGCCTTTCGGTTGGTGGTACGGAGGAGTCATGCCCGTGACGAGGGAACGGCGGAAGACCATGCCCGGCGAGCCGATGGGCAGGGTGGCCGCTGCTCCCGTGGATATCGTCCCGTACCGGACAACCCGGCGTACGTGCTGAGCGCCCGACCTGCCATTCCAGCCGGGCGGCCGCCACTCGAACCGGCCGCCTCAACCGAGCATCGGCGCCAGCACCTCCCGCAGTTGACCGATGTGCCGGTAGTGCAGCCCTGTCATCCCGATCGCCCCGGCCGCCGCGACATGGCCGGCGGTGTCGTCGATGAACAGGCAGCGCCGCTCCTCCGCTCCGGCCCGCCGGGCGGCCGCCCGGAAGAGGCGGGGGTCCGGTTTGGCCGCCCCGAATTGTGCACTGTTGACCACCGCGTCGAACGCTTCCCCCAGGCCCGCCCCGGCGAGGTAGGTCTCCAGCCGGGTGGTGGCGTTGGAAACCAGGACCACCGGCACCTTGCCGCGCAGCTCGGACAGGAGTTCCACGACATCGGTGTCGACCTGCCCGGTGAGCGCGCTCCAGGCGGCGACCAGTTCCCTGGCCCGCTCGGACGAGCCGCAGGCCGGGGCCAGGGCCTCCGCGACCCGGCACCGCCACTGTTCATCGCTGCACTGCCCGGTGACGGCCGGCAGCAGCAGCTCGTCGCCGAACGCTGCCCCGGCCAAGGTCCCTTCGGCCAGCCCCCAGGAACGGTCCAGTGCGGACATCCCGTCGGGGTCCCACAGATGTACGACCCCGTCGAAGTCAACCAGCACAGCGTCGAACGGCAGTGTGTCCATGCCACTCGATCATGCCACCCGATCGTGTGACCGCGCCCCGTTCAGGACGCGTTGGCGCGGCAGGACGAGCGGAAGGACGAGCGATAGGACTGCGGGGTGACGCCGACGACACGCTTGAACCGTTCCCGGAAGGCGGTGGGCGATCCGAAACCGGACTGGGCCGCGACGCGCTCCACACCGTACTCGGTGGTCTCCAGCAGGAACTGCGCGCGCCGCACCCGCGCCCGCAGCAGCCATTGCAGCGGCGTGGTGCCCGTCTGCTCCCGGAAGCGGCGGCTGAACGTCCGCTCACTCAGCCCGCTGTGCGCGGCCATGTCCGCGAGGGTGATGTCCTGGTCGAGGTGGTCATCGAGCCACGCCAGCACCGGCTCCAGCAGGGAACCCTGTGGTACGGGCGGCCGGGCCTGCACAATGAACTGCGCCTGCCCGCCCTCGCGTTCCAGCGGCGTCACCGCGAACCGCGCCGAGTTGGCCGCGACCGCCGAGCCGAAGTCCCGGCGGATGAGGTACAGGCACAGGTCCAGCCCCGCGGCGGCCCCGGCCGAGGTCAGGATCTGGCCGTTGTCCACGTACAGCACGTCCGGCCGTACGTCGATGCGCGGGAACCTCTCGGCCAGCTGGTCGGCCGCCACCCAGTGGGTGGTCGCGCGCAGCCCGTCCAGCAGCCCGGCCTCGGCGAGGATGAACGCGCCCGTACAGATGGAGACGATGCGGGTGCCGGCGGCCGCAGCCGCGCGCAGCGCGTCGCACACCTCCGTACCCGGAGGAGCGGCGCGGACCGAACAGCCCGGTACGACGACCGTGTCCGCGTCCCGCAGCGCCTCCAGACCGTGCGGGGCGATGAGCGTGAACGTTTCGGTAATCACCTGGGGCTGCGGCGCGCAGACCCGGACCCGGTACGGGTGGCCCCCGTCCGCCAGCCGGGTGCTCGCGAACACCTCGATCGGGGTCGCCATGTCGGCCGTCACCACATGGTCCAGGGCCAGTACCGCCACCGTATGCATGGGGACACGGTAAGCGAGCGCCCACGACCACGAACAGCCAGGTCAGGGAGGTGTGCCGGCTTCGGCTCCAGGCGGGGGCGCGGTGGCGGGAACCCGTTGGAAATTGTCGTTTCAGCCCATGGGGGACCGGTGGCTGCCCGTCCTAGCCTTGCGCTGCACGTTGCCGGGCGGTGGTGCGCCAGCACGCCGCCCGCGCCTGAGCTGAAGAAGGAAACACCCCTTTCATGCCTGTTTTCATGCCTGTTTTCGTGTATGCCGACCGCGTTCCCCGCGCCTCGGCTGCCGCCGCTCCCCCGGCCTCCCGGCACGCACGGTCCGGAGCCGGCCGGTGACGAAGTTCCTCCTCGCCGTGCACGTCCTGGCCGCGATCCTCGCCGTCGGCCCGGTGACGGTGGCGGCCAGCATGTTCCCCGCCGCGGTACGCCGGGCCCAGACGTCCGGGCCGGACGCCGCCGCACTCTCCGGCGTCCGGCTGCTGCACCGGATCTGCCGCGTCTACGCCGGCATCGGCCTGGCCGTACCGGTCTTCGGCTTCGCCACCGCCAGCAGCCTGGGCGTCCTCGGCGACACATGGCTGATCATCTCGATCGTGCTCACCGCCGCGGCGGCAGGCATTCTCGCGCTGCTGGTCCTCCCGGGCCAGGAGGAGCTGCTCGGCCGGCTCGACGGCGCCGGGTCCCCGGTGGAGCACAGCGCCACCGCGCGGCTCGCGATGTTCACCGGCGTCTTCAACCTGCTGTGGGCCGTCGTGACCGTCCTCATGATCATCCGCCCCGGTTCCACCACGGGAGCGTGACCGTGCGACGCGACAGACACCTCCTCCGTATCGCCGCCGCCGTCGAACTCGTCTCGCTCGTCGTCCTGCTGGGCAACCTCGCGACCGCGCACCTGCCCGCCGTCTCCTCCCTGACCGGCCCCGTCCACGGCTGCGCCTACCTCTTCACCGTCGTCGCCACCGCCCGAGACCGGCGCCGCACCCCAACCGCCGTCGGTCTCGCCCTGCTGCCGGGCATCGGCGGACTACTGGCCGTACGACGCCTGACACCGGCCACGGAACGGCCCGGTCGGGCTCCCGCCGCCTAACCGGCCGGCGCCGCGGTGATCTGACGGGTGGTCTGCGCGGCGCCCCGGGGTTCGGTGGCGGCGTACGAGACATGGGCGTTCAGGCCGGTGGCCGGCGCCCGGGAATTCGGCTCCGCCCCCGTTCCCCACTCCGGCCCTGGCTGCGTCATCCGTTCGTTCCCCGGCGCCCTCCCCCGCTCTTCTCCCGGTCGCCAAGTGCGGCTCCTGCCGTCGGCCCGCTCCGTACGCGGACGGTCCGGGCGATCCCACTGCGCCTCGACCCGGCCTGTCGACCACTTTCCGGGCCCCGCGCCCCTCGCCCTCTCACGCCGCGGAGGACGCGGCGCGCAGCACGGCGATCACTTCGTCGTCACCGACCTGGCTGAAGTCGTCGTACCACTCACCGACCGCCCGGAAGTGGTCGGGTTCGTGCAGGACGAGCACCCGGTCGGCCTCCTCGGACAGGTCCGCGACGGCATTGCGGGAGCCGACCGGTACGGCGAGCGCCAGGTGCGCGGGCTGCCGGCGGCGCAGATGGCGCAGCGCGGCGAGGGCGGTCAGGCCGGTCGCGAGGCCGTCGTCGACGAGGAGTACGGTCCGCCCGGTGATACGGGGTTCGGGGCGGCCCTCGCGGTAGAGCTCTTCCCGCCGGTGTAGTTCGGCGCGTTCGCGTGCCACGGACGGGGCGAGCCGGTCCTCGGCCAGGCCCAGGAACCGCAGGGCCCGGTGGTCGAAGACGGGCTGTTCCTCGTCGACGATGGCGCCGATGCCCGTCTCGGGCGAGCCGGGTACGCCGATCTTGCGGGCCACCAGCACGTCGAGGGGCGCCTGGAACTCCCGGGCGATCTCCGCGGCCACGGGCACGCCGCCGCGCGGCAGGGCGAGTACGAGCGGGTCGGCCGCACCGTACGGCCACGTCACGGCGCCGGGGGCACCGGCCGCGTGGTCGGGTACCCCGGCCGCGGCGTGCTCGGCGTCGTCGGCCGGGGCGTGCAGCCACTGGGCGAGGGCGCGGCCCGCGTGCCGACGGTCGGTGAAACGCATGGTTGCTCCTTGCCCTCGGTCGTCGAGGGACGCCGAGAGGACCTGGTGGCTGAAGGAGACGGATCACTGGCCGGTAGCAGTGGCCGGCGATACTGACCAGTGGCCATGGCCGGCATCACTGCCCCATGGCCGTGGCCGGTGTCACTGGCCGGTGGGCCAGGTCTCCTCCTCGCCGGTGGCGGGCGGTTCGGGGTGCAGCGGGGTCAGGGCGTGGGTGCGGTCCAGGTACAGGAAAGCGTCGTAGCGCTGGGCGAGCGTGGTGGGTACGTAATTGGCATACGCGTCCTGCTCCGGCCGGTAGACGACGCCGATGGCCCGGTGGTCGCGTCGCACTCCGGCCCAGCCGGCCGGTGCCCCGGCCTCCGGATGCAGGCCGGTGCCGGTGTCCCGTGGCGGGAAGACGAACAGTGCCCGCTCCTCGGGCAGCGCCTGGTGGAGCAGTTCTTCGACGCTGCCGGTGCGGGCCTCGGGGATGCGCAGCGTCCGGGCCGGCGCTCCCCAGCGGCTGCCCGCGACGACCGATCCCTGGTACGAGCCGAAGCCGACGAGCACGACACCGTCCGCGGCGTGCCGTTCCCGTACCACCTGGCCGATGTTGATCATCCCGGCCGGGGCCATGGCCGTGGCCCGCGCGTCGCCGACGTGGGTGTTGTGTGCCCACACCACCGCCTTGGCGCCGGGGCCGTGATGTGCCGTCAGGCGGTCCAGGGTGTCGGCCATGTGGTGGTCGCGGATGTTCCACGACTCGGGTCCGCCGTGAACCATCGCCCGGTAGTAGCGTTCCGCTCCGGCGAGGGTCTCGGCGTTCTGCAGCGCGGCGAGGTCCGCCACGGACGAGGTGTCTTCCGGCCGCCGGGCCCGTTCGCGCAGGGCCACCAGGAGCCGCACCACCTCGGGTTCGCATCCGGAGGGCAGCGTCCGGGTCGCCAGGGCGTACGTCTGCGGGTCCTGCCCGTACGGTTCGAGGCACCGGTACGCCTCTTCCGCCTGTCCCACCTGGTCCGGGTGGTGCTCGCCGAGGTAGCCCAGCACCGCCTCCAGGGACTCCCACATGCTGTAGACGTCCAGGCCGTAGAAACCGACCCGCTCCCCGGGCGGCAGGCCCGTGTTGTGTGCACGCAGCCATCCGGCGAAGCGCGCCACGTCCGTATTGGCCCACATCCAGCGCGGCCAGCGGCGGAAGCCCTCCAGGGCTTTCTGCGGGTCCTCGGGCGCGCCGGGTGCCGCGGTCACCGAGCAGTGCAGGTCGAGGCAGTCGGGCCAGTCACCCTCGACTCCGACGAAGGCGAACCCTTTCTCCGCGATCAGCCGCTGCGTCAGTTGGGCCCGCCACCAGTAGTGATCGGCGGTGCCGTGCGAAGCCTCCCCCAGGAGGACGTAGCGGGCGTCGCCGATCCGGTCCATCAGCGGGTCCAGCGTGGCGGCGTCCGCCAGCGGCAGGGCGGTGTCGAGAATCCGCGTCAGGTCGGAGTCCAGCGGTTCAGCCGCCATCGCCGCCCCCGGAACCGGGCGACCGGGAGGACTCGGCGGCGGGCGCCGGCGGGTGCAGGAACCACTCCCGCGCCGATTCGGTCACCTGCTCCAAGGTGCCGGGCTCCTCGAACAGGTGCGTGGCTCCGAGCACGACCTCCACCTCGCAGGGCGCGTGCATCTTCGAAGCGGCCTCGCGGTTGAGCCGCAGCACCTCGGTGTCCAGCTCTCCGACCAACAGCAGCACCGGCGCCCGTACCTGCTCCAACGCCTCCCCCGCCAGGTCGGGCCGGCCGCCCCGGCTCACGACGGACCGGACCCGGGCAGGCCGCCGCCCGGCCGCCACCAGGGCGGCGGCCGCGCCCGTACTGGCGCCGAACAGGTGCAGCGGCAGGCCCCGGGTGGCCGGATGCTCGCACAGCCAGTCGACCGCCGCGACCAGCCGCTCGGACAGCAGCGGGACGTCGAAGCGGTACCGCTCGGAGGCGGCGTCCTCCTCCGCCTCCTGCGCGGTCAGCAGATCCGGCAACAGGGCGGCCAGACCGGAGCGGCGCAGCGCGAGGGCGACCGCGCGATTACGGGGACTGCGCCGCGAACTGCCGCTGCCGTGGGCGAAGAGCACCACGGCCCGCGGCGAGTCCGGCAGTTCCAGGTCGCCGTCGAGCACCACCCCACCGGGTGCGGACACCGTTTCGTGCGTAGTCACTGCGTCCTGTCCTCGCCTTGTTCCGTCGTTCGGCCGCCCGGCCATCCGACCGAGCGCCTGCGCGGTGATTCCCCGCCGCACCACACCGCGCCAGGCCGGGCCACAGCGGCCCCGGCACTCACCGTACGCGCGCCCTGCCGTGACCGGAGGTACCGCTCCGGTCAGTGTGTCGAGCGTGGCGAACGGGCGCGGACGCAGACGCGGGGGCCGGTGCAGGCAGCAGCGAAACACGCCCATGTCAACACTTTGACATACGGGTCGCTCCGGACCTAACGTGACCCATGTCAAACCTCTGACACCACATCACGCCACGCCACCCCAGGAACTGAGGATCACCATGTCTGTCACCGTCGACGGCCCCGACTTCGTCGCCCTCCAGGTCCGCGACCTGGAAGCGGCAGCAGTCTTCTGCGAGCAGCTCCTGGGGATGCGCCGGGCCGCCGTCTCGCCGCCCCACGCGGTCGTATTCGACACCGAGCCGACCCCGTTCGCCGTCCGCGAGCCGCTCCCGGGAGTCAACCTCGCCGAGGCCTCGCGCCCCGGCCTGGGAGTGGTGCTGTGGTTCCGGACCCCGGACCCCCGCGAGCTCCACGACCGGCTCACCGCCGCCGGGGTCACCATCCTGACCCCGATCGAGGAAAGCCCCTTCGGTCCGAAGTTCTCCTTCGAGGGCCCCGAGGGCTATATACTCACCGCGCACCGGGGCTGATATGCCCACGGTTTCCCTCACCCCCGCCGGCCCCTTCTCACTCGCGTCCGGCATACGGTTCCTGGAGAGCTTCACTCCCGCGAGCCATACCCCTCCGGCGGACGGAATCCTCCGCCTGGCCTTCCCCTCCGACGACGCAACCTCCGTGGTCGCCGCCACCGTCCAACAGAACCCGGCAACAGACGGCGGCACAAGCACCCTGCAAACCACATTCACGCTCCATCCCGACACCCATACCGACGCGGATACCGACGCGGCCGTACAAGCCCAACTCGCCCGCATCCTCTCCCTCGACATCGACGGCACCGGATTCCCGGCCCTTGGCGCGGACCCCGTGATGGCCGAACTCATGGCGCAATACCCGGGATTGCGCCCGGTGTGCTTCCACTCACCCTATGAAGCCGCCGCCTGGACCATCATCGGGAACCGCATCCGCAAGACCCAGGCGGCCGCCATCAAAGCCCATATCGCCCGCCGGTACGGACACCGTATGCACATCGCCGGCCAGACCCTGCACGCATTCCCCACACCCGCCGTCCTGCGCAACCTCACC
Organism: Streptomyces sp. NPDC033221; assembly: GCF_055577005.1. Classification (NCBI taxonomy): domain Bacteria; kingdom Bacillati; phylum Actinomycetota; class Actinomycetes; order Kitasatosporales; family Streptomycetaceae; genus Streptomyces; species Streptomyces sp. NPDC033221. The sequence goes on from NZ_JBVIQN010000024.1 coordinate 136,181, forward strand.
CACATGCCCGGACTGACCGACCTCAAGGTCCAGCGGCTGCACGCGCTGGCCGAAGCCACTCTCGACGGACAACTCGACGCAGCCCGTCTGCGCGCCCTGCCCGCTGACTACGCCCTCGCCGAACTGCGCGCCCTGCCCGGCATCGGTCCCTTCTCCGCCGAACTGATCCTCATTCGCGGAGCAGGCCACCCCGACGTCTTCCCCCGCCACGAACCACGCGTCCACCAAGCCACCGCCGCCGCATACGGGCTCGACGCAGCCGCAGCCACCGACTTCACCCACCTGTCCAAGATTGCCGCGCACTGGAAGCCCTACCGCAGCTGGGCCGCATTCCTGCTCCGGGTCCACGCCCACGACACGTTCCCGCCGGTCCCCACGCACCGTGACAACAAATAGCCCGCGATTATCGCCAAGTGCGTCCAGCGCATTTGCCCCCTCCAGGCCCAAGAACAAGCCAAGTTGGTACACCATGTGGTGTGAGTCCTCAACGCGGGCAATCATTGAGTAATCAATCAATGTGACTCCGTCGAACCGGCCACCGACCAGGGGCCGCGCGTCGGGAGGGGGCCTCACATGAGCATCGCTCTCGTACGGAACCCGGGCGACGGCCCGGACTTCCGCTACTACCGGAGCGTGATCGAGCAGGTCGTGACCAGCGCCGAGACGAACGGAGCGGTCACCGTCATGCGCCTCACCGTGGGCCGCGCGGACGCGCCGCCCTTGCACAGCCACCTTCGGGAGGACGAGAGCTGGGTGGTCCTGTCCGGCCGCGTCCGGTTCTGGGTCGGCTCGACCTCGCTCGACACGTGCGGTGTGCACGATGCCGAGCCCGGCGCCTACATCTACGGGCCCCGATCGGTCCCCCACACGTTCCAGGCCATCACGCCGGCCGCGGAAGTCCTCGTCATCAACAACCCCGGAGCCATCGAAGACTACTTCCACGCGATCGGCCCCGCCGACGCGCGCAGCGACGCCGAACACACCGACATCCTGAGGCAGTACGGAGTGGTGCTCTTCGATGACCCGCCTCCTGCCTGAGGCTTGTCCCGTATAAGGGCGCGAGCTGGGGGTTTGCCTGACAGTACGGTCGTCGGGTGGAGTCGAAGAGGATGAACGAATGTCCATTGCACGGAGCCGGTGTGCTTCCCGGGTACCTGGTCGGGCGACGTCTTGAGCAAGTGGTCGCCTCATGGCACCGATACGGCGCGGCGGATCCATCCGGCCCGCTGGACGTGTGGCTGATCGACGACGAGGCTGTCGCCACGCACGTCACGACCGGTTCGGACTGGTGCCTGATCGTGGAGACGACAGCCCCCTTCGCGGGATTCGACATGGCGGAGTCAGGTCGCATTGAGGTGACGCCGATCAGGGGCGAGACCCCGTTCGCTGCTCACCTCGGCGGAACGATACTGGCAGTCAGCGAAGAGGGGGACCCGGACAGCGGGCGGCTCGCGCTGGAGATCACCTTCGGCGCTGGCCGTGTCCGCTGCGAGAACTGGTCCGGGGGTCTCCGCCTGTCCAGCAAGTAGTCAGCACGTCGGCACGCGCGGGAGCCGTATGAGGATCCCGCCATGGCTGGGTGCGATCACGGCGTCGTCGCAGCCGCCCTTGATAGTCCCGTTCACCGGACTGAGGCGCCCCGAGATCGCCGATGAAATGCGGCGCGGGCGGCCGTGAGGCCTGCCGCTGGAGGACCGGGTACCGCTGATCGCTACGTATCGGGTACGAACGTGACGCTGCTCCCGCTTGCCCTGGCCGCACCGTCGCGACAGGGCGAGTTGTACGGCCCGGCTTGACCCTCACGTTGCGTGAGGCCGGAGAGTGGGGCTCATGAGCGACTACTACAACGCGTTCGAGATCAGCCCCGTGCCCGCTCCCGGCCCGGATGCGGTTCCGCCGGAGCCGTTTCGTGGGATTTATGGAATGCCCGCGTTCGTGACGATCCCCACGAGCGATGTGGCGGCGTCGATGGACTTCTGGATCCGTGGGCTCGGGTTCTTCGAGCTGTTCAGCATTCCCGGCAAGGTGATACATCTGCGCCGTTGGGCATTCCAGGACGTACTCCTGGTTCCGGCGGCGAGCGTTCCGGAGCAGACGCCGGCGATGAGCCTCAGCTTTGCGTGCGTGCTCAGCCAGGTCGATTCCCTCGTCGAGGCTTGTCGTACGTTGCGCCCGGACTCGGTCGACGGGCCGCGGGATACTCCCTGGAACACCCGCGACGTGACGGTGACGACCCCCGAGAACGCACGGATCGTTTTCACCGCGGCGAAACCCTTTGATCCCGCCAGTCAGGAGGCAAGGAACCTTGCAGCCGTCGGTATCACCCCGCCGGACGGCGGCCGCGGTGACAATACGGAGCATGCATGATGCCACCGATACCGATGGCCTGACCGTTGGTCAGGTCTCGACGCGCCTGGGCGTGACAGTCCGCGCGCTGCACCACTGGGACGAGATCGACCTGGCGCGGCCGTCGCTGCGCACGGCTGCCGGGTACCGGCTCTACACCGCTGGTGATCTGGAACGCCTATACCGCATCGTCATCTACCGTGAGCTCGGTCTCGGCCTGGACAAGATCCGGGCTGTCCTGGACGACTCCTCAGCGGATGTGCTCGGCACACTGCGCGCGCAGCGCACCCAGGTTGCCGAGCGGATCGATCGTTTCCGGCAACTCAGCACCGGACTGGACCGGATGATCGACGCCCACGAGCGCGGCCTGCTGCTGACCGTCGAGCAGCAGGCCGCGATCTTCGGCCCCCAGTGGAATCCGGAATGGCCGGCCCAAGCCCGTCAGCGTTACGGAGATACGGCGCAATGGCTGCAGTACGCCGAGCGTTCGGCCTCTCGCGGCCCGGAGGAATGGCAGGCCATCGCCGATGCCATGGCCGGCTTCGAGCGCGCCCTCGGGGACGCGATGGACGCCGGCGTCACACCTGGTAGCCCGGAAGCGAATCGACTCGTCGAGTGGCACCGCGAGGTTTTCGCTTCGTACTTTCCCCTCACCCGGCAGATGCAGGTCTGCCTCGGCCGCATGTACGAGGCCGACCCGGAATTCGCCGCCCACTACGACGGTATTCGCGCCGGCCTTGCCACGTGGTTCCGTCGCATCATCGACACCAGCGCACGCGCGCACGGCATCGACCCCGACACCGCGATCTGGCGGTGATGAGGCGTGTCGGGTGCACGGTGAACGCTTTCAGCGTCCGGGTGTTGTGCGATGGCGGTAGGAGTGTGCGGCGATGAACAGGCCGATGCCCCACACCAGGAATTGCGGGATTCCGTAGACGACGATCCAGGGGCTGAAAATGCCGTCATCGTTGAAGTCGTTGACCGTCCGTGCAGCGGCCCAGACGGTGTAGAGGAGGAGGAAGGCCGAGACGGCGAAGGCCGTGGCGGTCAGCGTTCGGCGGTGGACTCTGTGCCCGGCCAGGAGCGGAGTCCAGCTCGGGAACACCAGGCCCCACGGCCGGACCAGGCTCAACGCCAGGATTCCTGCCAGCAGGGCCAGTCCGCTGAGTACGAGAAGGTACGGGCCGCCGCCGACCGCGTACCACTCCCGGAACTTCTCCTCGTTCGCCCAGAGGGGAATGCCCAGCGCCCAGATCGCGTGGATCGGAATGAACCCGACGGTCGCGGAAAGCGCCGACGCATAAGCGGCTCGTACGGCCCATCGGGGCGGGGGCGGGACCTCGGCAACGGTGTCTTCTGAACGGGAAATGGCGAATTCCGACATGGCCTGGTTCTCCTGATGCGGTGGAATGGGGTGATCAAGAGGAACGGTTCCATGGCCGGTATTCCGGAGCATCGGGCCCGGGGCTGACGCTCACTCATCTTCTGAGGTGGTCGAGGCACCGAGCCGCTCCCCCGAGCGGGGGAGCCGGTCTCCTCCTCATCCGCCTACGACCCGGTCGGTACGCGCTTCACACCGCCGGACGGCGCCGTCGTCACCGTGCCGGATTCCGCGGGGGTGTGGCCTCGGGCGTCGGAGCCGGGGCCGGGGGCCCGCGGTTCCCAGGCGCTGTACGAGGTGGTCCGGCACGCCGTCCCGCACGTCATTCAGGGCTTCACAGCAGCGTCCCGCTCGCCTCGGTTCGCCCAACGACCGGCCTGTCCCTCCCTCGCGGCAAGCCCCATCGCCGTCTTAGAATCGCCGGATGCCAGGGCCGACCGCACAAGACGCCACCCCCAAAGGCAGGGCGCGCACCCTCGCTCAGGTGTACCGACGCTTCGCTGAGGGCGTCGCCGCCGGGACATCGCCGCTGTACGAGCACATCGCCGTCGCCCTGAGCGAGTCCGACGAGGCGCTGCGCGCCATCGAAGCTGCGCCGGCGCGCAGGCGGCACCCCACGGTGATTCTCGCCGCGCTGCACGACCTCGCCCTCGCCGGGCGCGCCCCGGCGCTGGCCGCGGCCTATTCCGCCGCGGACGGTGAAGCCGCCGCAGGCGCGGCGATCGACACGCTGCTGCGCATGACCGACTCGGTCGTGACCCTCGCCGCGCGTCGGCGGACACGGGCCGATGAGACCGGACGCGGCGCCGTGCTGTACCCGGCCATCGCCGAGGCGGCACATCGGGTGGGCGCGAATGCGGTGGGGCTGATCGACGTGGACTGTTCGGCCGGGCTCGATCTCCACGTCGATCGTGTCGGCATCACGTACGGCAACGGGCAGGCGCTGGGCGATCCGTCGTCACCCGTGCACTTGTCGGCTTCGGTCGTGGGAGACCGGCCCGTTCCGACGCGGGCGATGCCCGAGGTCGTCGCCAGGGTCGGCATCGACCTCGACCCGGTGGATGTGACCGACGCGGATGACGCCCGGTGGTTGCGCGCCTGCCTGTGGCCAGATCAGCCGGATCAGCCCGAGCGGGCCGCGAGGCTCGAAGCGGAGATCGCGTTGGCGGCGACGGCTCCTCCGCTGCTGCTGCGAGGTGAGGCCGTCGAGGTGTTGCCCGACGCTTTCGACCGCGTGCCCGCGGACGCCCTGCCCGTCGTCACCACGACGTGGTCGCTGTCGCGCTTGCCGCTCGAAAGCCGCCTGCGTTTCCTGCACCGCCTCGACGAAGCGGCGGCGGGCCGGCCGGTGGCGTGGGTGTCGGCGGAGGGGGTCGGAGTCGCGCCGACGATACCGTCCCTCGGCGATCGCCGCGCCTCCGGCCACAGCATCATCGGCCTGGCGGTCTTCGGCGGGCCGGCTCTGCACGCCGAGGCCCTTGGCCGCTGCTGGTCGCGGGGCCGCTTGCTGGCGTGGTTGGCGAACTCTTAGAGCGCCTGTCAGGTCCTGTCAGGGCCTGGACAAAGCCTGACTGGCGTCCGACAGGGGGTCAGCCGATGGGGTTGACGAAGGTGGCGGGGTGGGTGGCGCCGTCCTGGTGGGTGAGGGGGCCCCAGGGCCACTTCAGGGTCAGGGAGGTG
>NZ_JBVIQN010000025.1:0-137108 GCF_055577005.1 Streptomyces sp. NPDC033221
TCTCATCCAGACCCAAGCCGCCGTGCGGGGTGTCACCATCCACATCGTCATCGACTTCGTCCACGTCCTGGAATACCTCTGGGGCGCCGCATGGAGTCTCCACCACAGCGGTGACCCCGCCGCTGAGGACTGGGTCGCCGACCACGCACTGAACATCCTGGCCGGCGGGGCCCTGCACACCGCTGAGGCGATCGAAACCCAGACCAAGATCGCAGCCCTGACGGCCCTTCAGCGTCGAGGCGCGGACGCCTGCATCCGCTACCTCACCAGCAAGGAATCCTTCCTCCAATACGACCGCGCGCTCACGGCGGGCTGGCCCGTCGCGACCGGCGTCATCGAAGGCGCTTGCCGCCACCTCATTGCCGACCGACTCGATATCACCGGCGCCCGCTGGGGCCTGCCCGGCGCCGAAGCCGTACTTAAACTCCGCGCACTGATCAGTAACAGCGACCTTGACGCCTATTGGCGCTATCACCTCGCCCGGGAGCACCACCGCATCCACCAAACTGCCGACCAGGACCAATACGGGCTCACGGCCTGATCAGCACGGTCACTACAACGGAGCTACACCCGGGGCCGTATGAAGTACAAGCTCCTGAGCCTGGGCGGCGGATGCCACCACGGCGAGGCGCACCGCAGCAGCGGTGGCACGTGCTTGTTGCCAGGCTGCCTTGCAGGCATTGACCAGGGCAGCTCGCTCACCGCATCACACCGATGCCACCAGCCAGCAGCACCGCAAGCGGGCCACCGCACCACATCCGCTCCGAGCCCGTATCGACCGGCGTCGTACGGGCCCGGTCGTGTCGTCGGGCAGGCTCGGTTGTTACGCGGTTCACTCGCATTCAGATACGGAGGTACCCGCGCCGTACGGCGTGTTCATCGACTTCTTCGGCGCTCGCTGGCAGGGCCCGCCCCCGCCGCGCCACCGCGCGGCCGGCCGGTGGTGCCCGCCCCTGGCCTGAGCCTGCTGAGCGTTACCCGCTGTAGTTCTGGCCGGGGGGCTTACCGGGAATCGGCTTCGCGATGAGAGCGGCGGGGGTGAAGAAGCCGATATGGGCGATCGCCATGATGAGCGTCCACAGCGCCTTGTCGCCGTGGTGCGCGGACGCCTTGGCGTACAGCTCATCGGGGACCCGCTCCCCGGACGGGTTGGGGGTCAGGACGGCCTCGACGAGTTCCAGCGCGACCCGTTCGGCGTCGGTGAAGTACGTGGCGTCCCGCCAGGTCGCCACGGCGGTGATGCTGCCCTTCCGCATGGTCGTCGGGTCGGCCATGGGTGTGGACATGGCGAGGCCCTCCCCTTTCGAACTCAACTCGTGGTGTTGCGTGCCGCTCCGGGTCGTTTGTTCGCGCGGCGTCCTGACGAACACGAGACGCCGGCTCCCCGGCGCCTGTAACAGCCGCGGTCATGTGACGTAGGCCACCGATCGGGGGTGTTACAGAACGTCGGGGGCCGGCGTCTCGTGGGCAGAGCAGGGCTGGGAACGAACAGGCGGGAGCCGGGTATGAGCGAGCGCAGCGAACGCACCACGGGCGCAGCCGAGCCGCCTGACCGTGCCGACCGGGCGGGGTCGGTGGACTCCGCCACCGAGGTGTTCGTCGCCCACCGCAATCTGCTGTTCACCGTCGCCTACGAGATGCTCGGTTCGGCTGCCGACGCCGAAGACGTTTTGCAGGAGAGCTGGCTGCGATGGGTGGGTGTCGATCCGGCGACCGTGCGGGAGAAACGTGCCTATCTGGTGCGGATCGTCAGCCGACAGGCACTGGACCGGATGCGTGCGCTCGGCCGGCGTAAGGAGTCGTACGTCGGGCCATGGCTGCCCGAGCCGTTGCTGACCGCGCCGGACGTGGCCGAGGACATCGAACTGGCCGACAGCATCTCGATGGCGATGTTGCTGGTGCTGGAAACGCTCGCGCCGGTCGAACGGGCGGTGTTCGTGCTGCGCGAGGTGTTCGATCTCGAGTACGACGAGGTCGCCGAAGCCGTCGGCAGGAGCCCGGCCGCGGTCCGCCAGCTCGCCTATCGGGCACGGGCACACGTCGCCGCGCGCCGTCCACGCGGCACCGTCTCCCCGGCCCAGACTCGAGCCGCGCTCCAGGCCTTCCAGCGAGCGGTCGAAACCGGCGAGTTGCAGAGACTGCTCGACATCCTCGCGCCGGATGTCGTCGCCCTGAGCGACGGCGGCGGAGTCAAACACGCCCTGCTGCGGCCCATCGTCGGCGCGGACAAGGTGGCCCGCCTGCTGGCGGGCGGCTGGTGGAAGCGCGACGCCGAAAGGACGGTCGAGCCGGTTCAGATCAATGGCGGCCCGGGGCTGCTCGTCCGGGTCAACGGGGAGGTCGACGGCGTGGTGGCTGTGCGGGTCGAGAACGGCTGCGTCACCGGGGCCTACCATGTCCGCAATCCCGAGAAACTGTCGCGTGTGGTGCAGGAGACTGCTGTCAGCCGCTGAGCTTGACCTTCGGTGGGCGCTTCCCAGGCCGTTCAGCACCGGTCGAAACCTGGTCCGGTCTGGATCCCGCTCGGATGATCAACGCGCGGCCGGCGCATACGGACGCGATCGGAACGCGGTCCTCTTGATGCTCGGCGGCGCGACGGTTCGCCGCCGGGCGAGCATGCCGGGGCGATAGAGGACTGCACATCGCGCAGCGCGTAGCGTCGACTGCCGCCGATCTGGCCAAGACGGACGCGACACATTGGAGGGCCACCGACAACGCGGGCCGTACGGCCGCCTACGAACTCGACGGCACAGGCCCCCTGATCCGCACGACCGACGCCGAGCACAGCACCACCACCTCCGGCTACGACGGCAGCGGCCGCCTGGAGAGGATCACCACGGTGGAGTCCCGAGCCACCGTCTTCACCTACGGCGACCTGAGCCGCGCTCCAAGACGTACAAGAACCACCTGATGCAGATCGCGACCGACGCGATGGGCAACGTCACCACCTGTTGACCCGTACGGCGGAGAGGGGACACCCAGTGCACGCTCAAGTAGGTGACCGCCTTGTCCTAGCAGATCGAGTCGGCGCAGGGTCTGGTCGAGAAGTTCAGGTCATTGAAGTATTCGGTAGCAATGGGGAGCCGCCGTATCGCGTGCGCTTCGAGGATGGGCATGAATCCATTCTGAGTCCTGATTCCGGCACGGTGGTTCGCCGCGGCGGACCCGCACCCAACTAACGCGTCACACCACCGTCTCAAGAGGGCCCGCCTACCAGCGGGCCCTCTTGAATGTGCCGCACGGGCACGGAGGGCCGAACAATCATGCCCGAAAGCCGAGTCCCCGCCGCCCCGGCCGCGAGCGCTGCCTGTGACCGTCTGGCCCTACCAGCTGGGGGGCCGCCTGCGCCGCGCGGAGTTGCGTGGCCACGCCAAGGCCCGCCCCTCGTCGTCACCGAGGTAGCCGTCAGCTGGCTGCGCCATATCTCACAAGAGATCTCCTATAGGCCGGAGACGGTTCGTCAGTGACGGAACCAGTCGGGGTGCGTTAACGGATTATGAGGAAATCATTCATCGTTGCGGCCTCGGCGCTTGCCTTGATCGGCTCTGCCACGCCACTGACTTCGGCTGCCCCGCAAAACGGCCTGCTCCGAGTGGCATCGAAGGAAGCCCCGGAAGTAATCAGCATCATCAAAACTACTATCGAGTTCAACAAGACCATTTTCGAGGGGCCCCGCTCCGCCGTCGACGCGTCGGTTTAGCAGCGCCCCGCACGCGAAACACCACGTAACCCGAGCAGTACACCGACGCCGTGCGGTCGGAGGAGTCGTGGCCTGCTGCGTGGGTCCGTCGCCGCGAGCGCGCCCTCCTCGAACGCTGCTCCAACCAGCTGGAGAGCTTCCGCTGCATCGCCACCCGGGCGAAGAGTCACTCGCTCTATACGAAGCAGCGTTCATCCTCACATCACTTCTGCTCCGGGCAAGGTCCGTTCGGCGACGGGCCCTGGCCCGGCGGTGTGCCGTCCAGCTCCCTGATTTCCACCTCGCTCAGTTCCAGTTCGGCGGCCCGGGCCGAGTCCTGGATGGACGCCGGGCGGCTGGCCCCTGGTACCGGGATCACCACCGGTGAGCGGGCCAGCAGCCAGGCCAGCGCCACCTGTTGCGGGCTGACGCCGCGTTCGGCCGCGATCCGATGGAAAGCCGTACCCGCGGAGGTCGGGCCCGAAGCGCCGTCGAGGGAGCTGCGGGAGATGCCGCCGAGGGGACTCCATGGCAGGAAGGCCAGGCCCAGCTCCGTACACAGCCGAAGCTCGGCCTCACTGTCGCGGACGGCCGGTGAGTACTGATTCTGTACGGAGACCAGCCCGTCGCCGAGAATCGCGTGAGCCTCGTGGATCTGGCCGGTGTTCACATTGGAGATCCCGGCGGCGCGGATCGTACCCGCGTCGAGCAGCTCGCGCAGCGCGCCCACGGAGTCGGCCCAGGGCACGGCCGGGTCCGGTTTGTGCAGCTGGTAGAGGCCGATCGCCTCGGCACCGAGCCGCTTGAGCGAGGACTTCGCGGCGCGCTTTAGGTGTTCGGGGCTGCCAGTGACCGTCCAGCTCCCGTCGCCAGGCCTGCCCCGCCCTCCCTTGGTGGCGACGAGAACGTCCGAGCTGTCACCGCCGTAGCGGGCGAGGGCGCGGGCGACGAGGAGTTCATTGTGCCCGGTCTCGCCGGCGTGCCAGTGGTAACTGTCGGCGGTGTCGATGAGCGTGACGCCGGCGTCGAGGGCCGCGTGGAGGGTGGCGATGGCACGCTCTTCGTTCGGGCGGCTTTCGATGGACAGCGGCATGGCACCCAGGCCGATGGCGCTGACGGTGGTGTCTGCGATGGTGCGGTACTGCATGAGTGTGCTCCTGGTCAGGCGGTCGGTACGGCGCGTATGGGGCGTATGGCGGGTACGGCAGCCGGTACGGGTATGCCGGATGCGGCGAGGGCGGCCCCGTCCACGCGGTCGGCGATGAGGTGTCCGGCGCCCGGGGGCGGTGTGCCGGAGCCCCGGATGATCACGGTGACCCGCTGGCCGGCCGCATGCGGTCGCCGGACCGGGACCGTGCCGAAGTGCCGCTGCCGCCGACGACACAGATGCTTTGCACACCCTCACCCTGGCAACCTGGAGCCACCAGCAGAAGTGCTGACCTACTGCACACGCATTAAGGAATACTGTTGATCGACGTCCAGCGGCTGCGGATCTTGAAAGCGGTGGCCGAGCACGGCAGCTTCAACCAGGCCGCCGCGGTCCTGCTGATCACCCCGTCAGCCGTCTCCCAGCAGGTGGCAGCTCTGGAACGCGCTCTCGGCACCCAGGTCGCTGCGCGCAGCACACGGGGCGTCACCCTCACCCGGGCCGGCCAGATCATGGTCGAGGCCGCGGAGGCGGTCATCGCGGAACTCGCGCACGCCAAGCAGCAGATCGACCGGCTCGGTACGGGCCGGACCAGGCTCACCGTCGCCACGTTCACCAGCGGCGGCAGGTTTCTGCTGCCCGGTGCCCTGGTCCGGCTGACCGCCGAGCATCCGGACACCGAGATCCACGTCGTGGAGGGCGAGCCCGAAGTCACCCTCCCTCTGGTCCGGCAGGGCACCGCGGACCTCGCGCTCGCCTACCATTTCGACGGCCCGCTTCCGGTGCGGCCTGGCGACCGTACGGGCATGGAGTGGACCGAGCTGCTGGACGATCCGCTGTACGTCGTCCTGCCCCAGAGCCACCGGCTGGCCGGGCACAGCTCCCTGGACCTCTCCGAACTCGCGGCCGAACCCTGGGTCCTCGGCTGCCGCAAGACCGAGACCTACCTTCGGCGCTATGCCGAACTCGCCGGCTTCGAACCCCTCATACGAGGGAGCACGACCGACTACTTCTTCGCCTGCTCGCTCGTCACCGCAGGCGTGGGAATCTCGCTGGTCCCGGCCATTGCCTTCACCCCGGCGCCGGCGAATCTGCGCACCGTCCCGGTCAAGCCGCCGGGTCCGGCTCGCCATATCGGCGTCGCCACCGCCCGTAGCCGCCACCAGCCCCAGGTCGCGACGTTGATCCGCGCTCTCCAGGAGCGGGCATCGTCCTTCGGCGGGAGGTGACCGATGAGTCGCGTCGTCTGCCACGCACCATTGTGGCGTAGGACCTGGCCACGGCTTGGAACAAGCGGCGCGTGACCTTCAGGAGCTGACGAACAGGAGCTACGGAACCAGCTGGGCGGCAGAAGCGAAATGGTGCGGTCGGCAGGCTTCACCTGCGGTACGTCGGCGAGAGCGTCGCGGTAGCATGCGCGCCGGTTGCCCGGCAGGTCCAGCACGCTGGCCAAGGCGGGAGCCGAAGACGGGTGTTCAGGGGCGCATCGCCGTCGCCGAATGGTGTAACAGGTCCCTCTCTCGTGTCCCGCATATCCCGCATGTCCCGCGGGCACCAAGCCGCTGAACTGCGGGGGCTGGGCGCCGGCGCGCGACTACACCGCTCCGCGGGACATCACCGAGCGAGGACACGTTCGCAACCTCAGTCGATGCAGAACTCGTTGCCCTCGATGTCCAGCATCGGGATGCACGAATCATTGCCGTCATACAGCGTTTGCACGTGGACCGCTCCGAGCGGGATCAGTCGTGCGCACTCGGCCTCCAGTGCGGCGAGGCGCTCCTCCCCCACGAGTCCGGTGCCGACCCGCACGTCAAGATGCACCCTGTTCTTGACGGCCTTCCCTTCGGGGACGCGCTGGAAGTACAGCCGCGGGCCCACGCCCGAGGGATCGACGCAGGCAAACCATGCGTCCTGCTGCTCAGGCGGCTGGGAACTCTTGAAATCGTCCCACGTGGCGAACTCCTCCGGTGGCGGCGGCACGACATACCCCAACACCTCGCACCAGAAACGGGCGAGGCGCTCAGGTTCCGCGCAGTCAAAGGTGACTTGGAACTTCTTGATCGACATCACCGGGCCACCGTATTGGCACGTGCTCTTCGACGGAACCCCCAGGGGACCTCGGGCCCAGCGCTTCCCCGGCAGCACGTCATGGACGGCCGGGGCCTGATGGAACCCACCCTGATATCGCTCCGTACGGTGTCGCTGGCTGCCGTAGCGGGCCTGGCCAGGCCGATCGACCGTGGACGGGGTCGGGCTATCGGGATGGTCTCGTGTCGTCTGGCGAGGTAGCCTGATGTGCGGTGAGACCTCTGCGGCAGTCCGGACACCGCGTTCGGAGAGAAGCCGGTCTCGTCGTCTCGATGGCCCAGATGTTGGTCGTCGACGACATCCCTCTCGGCCAGGAATTTCGGTCGGTATCCGGTTCGCGTGCGACACCGAAACGATCGGCTCGGCCCAGTTGCCCGTAAGCGAGCGAAGTCATCACCGCCTACTGGTCGGCTTGCTGGATTCGGCGTCATCGCCGGCCACTCCGATGCTGTGCAACATCGCCTCGATGCGGCCGTGCGGCCGGCAAGGCCGACAGCCCGATCGACCGGAATCTTGAACTCCCATGCTGTCCACGAAAGGAAACACAACGGAGATGAACACCCCGACTCGTATCACCCACTGCCCCGAGCGCCAGATGCTCGAATACATGCTTGACCACACCCGGGCCGAACTGATCGACACGGTGCGCGGCCTGTCTGAGGCAGAGTCCCGCCGCCGTCTCGTTCCGTCCATGACGACGTCGATCGGGCTGGTCAAACACGCCGCGTTCGCAGAAAGGAAGTGGTTCCAGCACATCTTGGGGGGTTTGCCGGAATCCGAATGCGACGGTTCGATGGTGGGTGAAGCCAGTTTTGTGGTCAGCGACAATGAAACGGTCGCCGACGTGATCGCCGAATTCGAGCGCGCCGGCGACCGCGCACGAACGATCGCCGCGGACGTCGACCTCGACGCCACCCGACAGCACCCTGCCTGCGGCACCGTGAGCCTGCGATGGGTCTACCTGCTCATGATCCAGGAATTCGCGCGCCACGCCGGCCACAGCGACATCCTGCGTGAGCAGACCGACGCCGTTCGCCGGGCTTGAGGCAGATCCCAGGTCCCAGGTCCAGACCCCAGGTCCCAGGTCCCCCAAGCAGACCTATGGCGGGCGGCGTTCGGCTCATCCCTGCGCGGTGCTGGCGTCCAGGAGCAGGTCGATGGCGTCTTCACGGCACTCGCCTGTAAGTTGCCGAGGGGTAGGCAGGTCAGCGAAGTGGTGTGCGCGGCGTTCGTCAGGCGGGGTGTCTCGCCCTGGCGGCATCAGGACCACCTTCATGGCAGGGGCCGTTCCTCAGCGACAGCCTCAGTCCCTAAAGGCGTCGCTGCGGACAGACCGGCTGGCCAAGGCATCAGGGTCGCCTCGCTTGCCGCCTCATGAGTCCGACCCGCCCTGTCCTCGCGGCCTTCTGTGAGGTGTGCGACTGCTTCACAGCCCAGGGTGAGGAGGGCTTGGTCGAGGTCGGGCTCGCCGGGCAGTGGGCACACTTGCGTCTCACACAACACGACGGGGACACCCCGCTGCTCGGCGTGCTCGGCGACCATGTCGACGGCGGCGGCCTTGAGCTCTACGAGGTAGACCTCCGCATCAGTCTCGTCCAGCTCGGCACGCAACCGGTTGCGGTCGGCGAGAGCACTGCTGGCGTGGACGACGCGGGCGCCGTAGGAGGTGACCAGGTGATCAACCATGCCGGGCAGGGCGGAGGGAGGGGCGGTGGTGAAGAACGCGACGCGGCGTCCCGAGATGTCCGCGGTCGGCCTCGGGCGTAGGGCGGCTGCGATCAGCGGCACGTCACGGACCTGCCCGATCGCCTTGCGCAGCGGCCGCACATCGATGTGCGGATCGGCCAGCGTAAGGATCACCAAGTCGGATACGAGCACCCGGTAGCTGCCGAGGAAGCCGAGCACGCGTTCGGGGCACTGGCTGCCTCCGACCACCAGAATCCGCCGTCGCGCCTGCACCGGGGGCAGCACGGTGCCGCTGCCTTCGAACAGGACCACATCCGGCGAGAGCCGGGCGGCGAGAGCGGCGGCCGCATCGATGTTCGAGGTGAACGGCGTGGCCGCGAAACCGCCGCCGCAGCGCCGTGCCCCCACCGTGGGCACCTTGGCGAACACCGCGTCTTCGACGTAGTCCGACGCGGCGTGCCGGCCTGCGCGGGACAGCTCCAGCAGGCCGGTCAGATCCGGGGAGGCGGTCATCACCATGGGTTCGGCGGGGCCGCCCCGTCCCATCGCGACGACCACGACCTTCCACCTGCTCGCCAGCAGCCGTGCGGTGTGCCCGCTGACCGCGGTCTTGCCGATCCTCTTGCCGGTGCCGGCGATACTGATCGCCGGGACGTCGAACGCTGCCGGCCGGGGCGGCGCGAAATAGAAATCCGCCCCCGCGTACCCGACGCCACACGCCATCGCACAGGCCGCGTACTCCATGCGCTCGCGTCCGCCGACCACGGGCTCGTCCGACAGGTCCACCACCACCTCGGCCCCGCAGGCCGCCACCGCGTCCGCCAGGCTCGCCGACAGGAGCGGCACGCCGAAGTCCGGTGCCCCGCGCAGTTTCTCCGTTCCCCCTACGAGCAGGGCGCCGACGACCCGGCACGGCAGCAGGCGCAGCGCTTCCCGGACCACGTCCGGGTAATGCTCGCCGTCGACCAGGGCGAGCGCCTTCTTCCCCGCCAGCGGGGCAACGTATCCGCCGATCACCAGTCGCCCTCCTCGGTCCCCGGGTCGCCGTGGGCACACGCCGCCGGGGCATTTCGTGCCGCCACCCGTTGCCCACAGGTCCATCGGCCGAGGCGCAGTCGTCCGCACCGGTTCAGGCACCGACAACGTTCATGATCGCGCAGCACCGGCCGCCCGCCACCTGCCAGGGCCAAACGAGTGCGCCTCGGCCCGCCTCGCAAGGGCCTCTTCTCGGCGGCTGGCATACGGAGGAGGGGGCCGGCGAGCGAGGTGTGGGCTGGTGAGCTGCGGGGATCGGCTCGTGGCAGCGTCCGGATGCCCTCTCGGTCTTGCGTGTTGTGGGTGATCGTTGGTGATCTGAGAGTCTGCGACGGGTGCGGCGGCTGCCGGGCGGCTGCCAGGCGTGTCGATAGCGGCCTGCAGTACCTTCGCTGCGCATGTCGTCAGCAGCGAGGACGCCGGAGACGGGCCACGGTCATCCCGCGGCGGGCTGGGCTCCTGTCCGCCGCGGCCCCACCGGGCGGCGGACGCGCGTGTGTTTGGCTGTCGCCGGCGAAGTTCTTGCGGGCGAGGTGAACGAAGGGAGCCGTCCTTCGCGGACGTGATGGTGGACGTGCTCTTTCGGTAGCCCCAGACCGATGCGAGAGCGGACGGACGACGGGGCGTGCCAGGCCGAATGTCGCTGTGGCGCGGACATTGCCGACAGACGAGGGGACAGCCCCGGACGGAGCCGTCCCCCACTGCCGGTCAGGCGCCGGCGTCGGTCACACGCCGGCGCCGCCCGGCGGGTCGATGATCTTCCAGGTCTGTGAGAGGGACGGCGGCGCGTCGTACATGCGGGTCGGTACGACGTACACGTTGTTCTGGGCAGCATGCCCCAGCAGCCCGAGTGCGTAGTCCGCGTACGCCTTCGAGACGATCGCGTAGCTGTCCTCGTGGCCGGGGAAGTCCAGTACCTTGCGGAACTCCCACTTCTGCCGGATGCCCTTGTCGGGAGTCTCCAGAACGGGGAGCCCGCCGGCCCTCGCGGCCGAGGCGGCCAGGCAGCGGCTGTTCTCGTAGCTCTTGATCAGGTGGGTGCCGTCACCTACGGGCTCGATGTACCAGAGGTGCCCCAGCTGGCCCTTGTTGGTCAGCAGCGGGTCGAGGTTCCAGGTCTGGATACCCTGGCCGAGGGCGTCGTGGTAATTGTCCGTCTCCAGGTACGTACCGGTGACTTCGTGGATCAGCATGAACGGGCCGTTGGCCCCCTGTGCCGAGATGTCGGGCATGTCCTCTCGCTTTCTTCGCTCGGGCGGGTTCGAAGAGTTCCGAGGGGTGAGACATTCGCGCGAGTGGTCGGAGGACCTGGAGTCCCCTTGAGTGGGACCCTAGTCGGGCGGGACGACTGAGCTGAGACAGGTTCTCGCCAATCCGCCTGCGACAACGGCCGCATCGAGAATCAGGTCATTCCGCGTCGGCCGCGTGGTTACAGCGGTGACTTCGGGAGTCGTTTCGCGGTGACTGTGGAAGTCGGTGGTTGACCGACTTTGCGATGTCAGTTTGTTTTGAAGTCAGTCGAGGGCTTGCGGTGGGACGGTGAGGTGTGCTTCTCCCGCTGGAGGCCCGATGGGTGTTTCGCAGTCCAAGGTCGCGCTCTACGCGGCGATTCGTCGCGATCATCTGCTGGGGCTGTCGCAGTGGTCCTAGCCGCAGACGCACAACGCGTCTGGCGTACGGTGCGGCGGGCTCTGGACGGGCGCTGGCCCGAGGCCCAGAAGAAGCAGCGGCGCAAGGAGTCCCGGCTCAATGCCTACAAGCCGCTGATCGACGGGATGCTGCGCGCGGACCTGGACGCTCCACGCAAACAGCGCCACACCGCACAGCGCATCTTCGACCGGCTGGTCGAAGGGCATGGGGTGGATGACGTCTCGTACTCAATGGTCCGCGGCTACGTGAAGGCCCGCTGGCCTGAGAGCCGGCGCCAGGCAGAGGTGGGACCTGATGCGGCGTTCATCCCGCAGACACACCTTCCCGGAGCCGAGGCAGAGGTTGGCTTCGGCGACGTCCACATCGTGCCGGCCGGGGTGCCCACGAAGGTCTTCCTCTTCTCGCTGCGGCTGTCCTAGTTCCCGAAGTCGCCTCGCTGGCGGAGCTGAACGTGATGGTCGACCGGTGGGACGTGGCGGACGGAAGCCGCCGGCTGCGGTCTCGCACCCGCTCGACCGGTGAGTCCTTCACCCAGGAGCAACCGCTGCTGAAGCCCCTCCCCCGAGAGGTGTTCGAGACCGGCCGCTGGTTCACCCTGCGCGTGAACCGGTTCAGCCAGATCACCGTCCGCAGTAACGCCTACTCGGTTCCCGTCCGGTTCATCGGCCGCCAGATGCGCGTGCTGCTGCACGCCAACGATCTGGCGGTCTACGACGGCCGCGAGGAAGTCGCCCGTCGTGAACGGGTAGTGGGCCGCGGGGGCTCGCGGATGGTCCTGGACCACTACCTGGACGCCCTGATGCGCAAACCCGGCGCCTTCTCCCGGGTCGATGCCGCTCGAACAGGTGAAAGCAGCGGGAAGGTTGACCCCGATCCATGACAAGTGGTGGGCTGCCGCCCGCGCAGCCCACGGCGAGGCCGCGGGCACCCGGGCCCTGATCGAGGTGCTGCTGCTGGCCCGGCACATGGAGCACGACCACGTCGTCAACGGACTCGCGGCCGCCCACCGAGCGGGGGCACTAACCGCGGATGCGGTCGCGCTGGAAGCGCGCAAGGCCTCACAGGGCGAGACGACGGAAACCTCGTCGCCGATGACTCATTGCGGGGCGCCCCGTTCTGGGGGACCTGCGCCAACGGCACGGCCGGGCGGCCGACGAGAAAGAGGGGTCCTGAGGCCACGCAAACGCGGCCTGACCGAAGAAGCCGCCACCGCCTCGATCGACCAGGCATGCCGAGTGCTGCGGCTGCTCTCCATCCGTCAGCAGTTCCACGACCTCGCCGAAGGTGCTGCCCGCAACCAGATGTCCTACCGCGCCTTCCTCGCGGAACTGCTGATGGCCGAGTGCGACGACCGGGCACGGCGACGCTCCGAACGCCGGATCAAGGCCGCGTCCTTCCCCCGGGACAAGTCGCTGAGGGTCTTCGGCTTCGATACCAACCCAGTATCGACCCGGCCAGCGTCGACACACTGGCCACCCGCGACTGGGTCGAGAAGGGCGAACCGCTCTGTCTGATCGGCGACTCCGGCGCCGGCAAGTCCCACCTGCTGATCGCGTGGGGGCCGAGGCCGCCATGCTCGGCTGCCCAGTCCGCCACGTGCCGGCCACGAAGCTGGTCAACGAACTGGTCGAGGCCGCCGACGAGAAGCAGCTGTCGAAGACCATCGCCCGCTACGGGCGCGTCGATCTTCTCTGTATTGACGAGCTCGGCTACAGGGAACTCGACTGGCGCGGAGCCGAGTGCCATTCCAGGTGCTGACGGAGCGGGAAGAGAAGAACAGCGTCGCGATTGCTTCCAACGAGTCGTTTTCCGGTTGGACGAAGACGTCCACGGATCCGCGGCTCCGCGCGGCCATCGTCGACCGGCTGACCTGCAACGGCGCGATCATCCAAACTGGCCCAAGTCCTACCGGCTCGCCCGCACGAAGGCGGTGGCCGAGCGCGCCGGAGCCAGCTGACCGGCTGTCACGCGGGAGAGCCTCCCGACAGCGGCCCGAACTCAGCCTTCTCGCCATGGGCTGACAAGCTGTGTGGGATCTCTCCGGAGACGGCCTGTCGGGCAGGCCCGGGTGGGTCTGCCCGACGGTGTGCAGTGTGTGACACTCTGCCCGAGCTTTCGGGTGAGGGTGGTGCCTGTGGTGTGGCCAGGCGACCGGCTTACGGATGCTCAGCGATGGCTGGGCCGCCGGTCAGTCGATGCCTTCGATGATGCGGAAGTCGCGCTCGACGCCGTCGGGGAGGACCACCAGCGCCTTCTGGTATGCCTCGCTCTCATATGCCGCGACGGCCTGTTCAAAGCTGTCGAACTCGATCAGAACGACGCGTTGCGTGATTCCGGCCTCGTGGGCGACGACTCGACCGCCACGGGACGGGAGGAGGGACAGGACGCGCCCGCCCCCAGCCTGGACAGCCGTACCGGCCAGCTTGTCGTAGGCAGCCAGCCTCTCAGGGTCGGAAAGGGCGGGGTAGACACTGACCCAGTACCCCTTAGCCATGGAAACCTCCAGTATTCGGCCGGACATGTCCGACTTCGTATTGACACTCGGATCGATCGATTCCGGCGACGGGTACTGCGGTCAGTTGAATCGTCATATGCGCAGGTTAGGGCTTGATCTGCGGTCGGGGGAAAGACCGGTACGGGATAGACTCAGAACGGGTCGTTATCAATCGGCGGGGAGGGCACGTGGCGCCGGATACGGTGAGCCTGCGGTACTTTCTCGTGCTGGCGCAGGAGTTGAACTTCACCCGCGCAGCCGCACGGATCGGTATCGCACAGCCCGCACTCAGCGCCCGGATGCGCCGCTTGGAGGCGGAACTCGGTACGGTCCTGCTGGTCCGCAACACGCGTAGCGTCGTATTGACCACGGCCGGTGCGGCTTTGGCGGAGTCCGCGCCGCCCGCGCTGGCGGCGCTGGACCGGGCATGGGACACCGCCCGGAGCGCGGCGGCCGGTGAACTGGGCACACTGCGCATCGGATACAGCCTCAGCGCCGGGGCCGAGACGGCACCGGCCCTGGTGGACAGGCTGATGCGCGGCAACAGCGGACTCGAGGTCGGCGCGGTCCCGATGGCGACACCGGAGATCTCCCCCGCGGTCGCCGACGGCCGCATCGATGCGGGGATCACCCGCGGTGAACAGCCGGGCCGTGGCGTGCGCCGGTTCCTGCTGCGGCGTGCGCGCATCGGGGTCCAGCTGGCGCAGCACCATCCGCTGGCCGGACACCCGGAGATCGAGATCGCCGACGCGGCCGCGTATCCGCTGCGACTCCCGGACCGTGCGGCCAACCCCGTGATCCACGATCAGCTGTCCGCACTGTTCCGAGACACCCGACCACACCCCCGGATCCACACGCCCGCGGTCTCTTTCGACATGTCTCAGCGCGACCTGCGCGACGGGGTCACCCTCGCCCCGGCCGGAGAAGCCGCGGCCACGGCACAACCGGCCGGTCTCACCTGGCGACCGCTGCGAGGCGCGCCCAGTCTGACGATCCACCTGGTCCTCCCACGCGAGCAGTCGCCGCTACACCGCCGCATCCGTGCCGTCGCCAAAACCCTGGCGCACGAGCTGCACTGGCTGCCGGACTGACGCGCAAGAGGTCAAGCGAGACGGACGCCTGCGGTGGCGAGGCCTTCCGCGGCATCGGCGGGTGCGGGTTCAAAGGTGGGCTCTCAGCGTGCTCTCGATGAGCAGGCGGGCTCGATTCATGCCGAGCAGGCTGCCCCGGCGGAACCCGCCAATCGCACGCGCATGCGACACCAAGAGACGCTGACACTGATCATGTGCAACTCGCCAAAACGACTCCGGGAGTCACCTTGAAACGGCACCCGAAGACACTGACACAGCCAGCCGCGACTGAGGCGTCGTGACGCCCCAGTCGCGGCCACACCGCTGGGCGCTGCCCCCTGTCCCGGCCTCCCGGCCCCCCGGCCGGTGGTTCGCGGCGCCACCGTCACCACCATCCAGGATGAGAGCGAACGGGTCGGTCCGCCCGATGCGGGCTGCATGGAGCGGAAGAACGCTTGCGCGGTGCCAATCGCCGTCGTACGTCGCGGCGGGTGGTCAGCACCAGCCTCCGCCGAGGTGGGAGAACGACTTCCAGGCGGCCTTGGTCTTGGTTCCGGCGACGCCGTCGATGCCGCCGGTGTCGTAGCCGAGGTAGGTGAGGAAGCGCTGGAGGCCGCGGATGGTGTTGGGGCCGACGGCGCCGTCGACGGTTCCGGCGTTGTATCCGCGGTCGTTGAGGAAACGCTGCCAGGCTTTCCAACTGTTGGAGCCCAGCTGACCGTCCACCGAGCCCGGGTTGAATCCGGCGTCGCGGACGTAGCACTGCACGCTCTTGGCCTCGGAGGTGTCGAGACCGAGATTGTTGACGGCCTGGATGGTGAGGGGCCGGGTGGGCGTCTGCTGTGTGGGGGCGGCCGTGGCTGCGGTTGCGCCGGCGAGGGCGCCGATACCGAGAGCGGCGGCCGTGAGGGTTCCTAACAGCGCTTTCGTGAGCGTTCTCGATGCCATGTCTGTTTTCCCCCAATACGGGAGTGACGGGGACGGCGATGACACTACCGTCGACCGTTTGTGAACCAGCGGTGCCGGTTGTGAGGGTTTCGGCGGCTTTGGTTAACGGGCGGAGAAGTGAAGCCGGGGCCGCTGTCGCTTTTCGCCTACCGGGTCAGTACTTCAAGGGCTCGCTGGGATGCGTCGACGACGTCGCGCCACAGAGGAGAAGCGAGGAAAGCACTGTCGGGGGCCTGGCCGCCGACAGCGTCCAGGATCTCGTCGAGGCGGTCCGCGAGGTGCTGCACCGCTGCGGCTTCTGCAGACGTTGCGAGCGTGATGCCGATGGCTGCACGTGTGTCGTCGAGAACACCCGTGTCCTCCAGGGAGTGGAACGTCAGCGTGAAATCGTCGTAGAACTCGGCATGCGGGTATTCCTTGCCTATCCAGACTTTCTGCTGGTACTGGGGGTCGGAAAGTCTTCGCACGGCGGAGATGGCCCTCTCACGCATTCCCGGAAACTGCACTTCCGGCTGGCTCATGATGTGTTTCTCCCCTACCGCTTTCATCGCTCAGCTCACCCCGGCGGTGGGTGGTGAGTGACGGTTCCCGCTGACGTGAAATCGGTGTTTGGGCAGGGCGGTTCCCGCCATCGCGTGCATGGGTGCGCACATGTTCTCTATGGTGGACGTGGCTGAGGGGTCGACCGGTCGGGAGGACTCGTGCTGTCCGTCTTGCGTCATCGCACGTACCGTCGTCTGTTCACCGCGCAGGTGATCGCACTGGTGGGGACCGGGCTGTCGACGGTCGCCCTGAGTCTGCTCGCCTATGACATCGCCGGCCCGGGCGCCGGATCGGTGCTGGGGACCGCGCTGGCGATCAAGATGGTGGCGTACGTGGGGCTCGCGCCGGTCATCAGTGCGCTCGCGCACCGGCTGCCGGCGCGCCCGCTGCTGGTCGGCGCCGATCTGGTTCGGGCGGCGGTGGCATGCGGTCTGCCGTTCGTCACCGAGGTCTGGCAGGTCTACGTCCTGATCTTCGCGCTGCAGGCGGCCTCGGCCACCTTCACCCCCGCCTTCCAGTCCCTGCTTCCCCAGGTGTTGCCCGAAGAGGAGGACTACACGCGGGCCCTTTCCCTGTCCCGCCTGGCGTACGACCTGGAAATGCTCTTCTCCCCCGCGCTGGCCGCCGCGCTGCTGTCCTGGATCACGTACAACTGGCTGTTCGCAGGCACCGTGGCCGGGTTCCTCGCCTCCGCTGTGCTGGTCCTGTCGGCCGCCCTTCCCCCAGCCTCCCGACAAGCGCCGAACGACGGCACGGGCTTCGCGGTCCGGGCTACCCGAGGGGCTCGGCTGTTCCTGGCCACCCCGCGCCTGCGCGCGCTGCTGGCCTTGACCCTCGCGGTGGCCGCGGGCGGCGCCATGGTGATGGTCAACACCATCGTCTACGTACGCGATCACCTGCATCGCACCACCTCGGACGTGCCGCTGGCCCTGGGCGCCTACGGCGCCGGATCCATCGGCGCCGCACTACTGCTGCCCTTCCTCCTGCGCCGTATCGGCGACCGCGCTCTGATGCTGCCCGCCGCCCTGGTGTCGGCCGGTCTGCTCCTCGTTTCGGCCGCCGCCACCCGGGCCACGCCCGGCGGATGGACGTGGCCGGCCCTGCTGGCCGCTTGGGCCGCCTTCGGTGTCACGGAGTCCCTCGTCATGACGCCCACCGGGCGGCTGGTGCGCCGCTCGGCCGCGACCGGGGACCTGAACTCCGCCTTCGCCGCCCAGTTCTCCCTCTCCCACGGCTGCTGGCTGGTGGCCTACCCACTCGCCGGGTGGCTCGGCGCCACGGCCGGGCTGCCCGCTGCCGCGCTCGCCCTCGGTATCGTGGCACTGGCCGCGGCGCTGGCGGCCTGGCGACTGTGGCCCGCTGCGGACCCCGGCCACCTGGCCCACGTGCATACGGCTTTGGACCACGGGCATCCGCACCTGGCCGACGCGCACCGGGCCGATGGCGGGTGGTGGCATGCGCACGACTTCGTCATCGATGACCTGCACCGCCGCTGGCCGGTGCGTACCGCGACCGACTGACTTCCCGTTCGAGGTTCTGTGACCGGGGCCCGGTACGTGGTGCGGCGCCTACCATGTGCGCATGAGCGCACGCGTGCATGCTGCAACTGCACACCCCACGCAACAACAGGACAACGACGAGCGGTTGCAGACCGCCGCGGCCGTCCTGGCGCTGCTCGCCGACCGCACCCGGCTGGCCCTGCTGCAACACCTCACGGAGGGCGAGGCGGACGTCGCCACCCTGACCGCCGCGAGCGGTGCCGCCCGCCCCTCGGTCAGCCAGCACCTGGCCAAACTCCGCCTGGCCGGACTGGTGGCCACTCGCAAGGACGGCCGCCGGGTCGTTTACCGCCTCCAGCACGGCCACCTCAAACGCCTGGTCGCCGAGGCGCTGAGCGTCGCCGACCACCGGATCGGCCAGTTGCCGCCCCACGATTAGCCGTTCAGCCTCGCGAGAGCCACGCACCGAGGGCGACCTCAAGGTGGCGGCGGGCAGGTCAGGGCAGCCGTGCCGGTAGGGGGCTCAGCGTGCCCTTCCAGTCCCACAACGTGTGCCGGGGCTCGTTGACGTACCCGGCGGGAGGCGCCCGAGGGCCGAGGCGAAACGTCAGGAGCGCGATGCGTTGGCCATGGCTTTTCGGAGTGTCATACGTGGCGCTGAGCTGCCGTGACTGACATCAGCTTCCTCTGATGCACTCCCCCGCCGTATTGACCGAGCAGGTCCCTGTGCATACCGGCACAGTTGGGCACCGTGTTTTGTACACATACGGCTCATGACGGGCTACGGGCAGCGTGTGCCAGGGTTGGCCCCATACAAGAGAGCCCGCACCGGGGCCTCGTGGCTCGCAACCTTCGGCCCGGTGGGGCTCTCCCAGGAACGCCCTCCTACGGAAAGAAGAGGCTCCTGTGCACGAGTCTACGGACCACACGACGAATCAACCGCCCTCCGCACCTGCCCCTGACCGGCCGAGGCGGTCGTCGTGGACTCGCCGGTCACGCCCGTTCGTTGCTCAGGCCGCCCGCGGCGCCGCGTACGCCGCAGGCAGCGCGAGTGTCACCACCCTGCTCTGGTGGTGGCAGAACCGGCCCTGAGGGTGAGTCACCCCTCAGTCCGGCCGGCCTGCCTGTCCGGGCCGCTGATGGTCGGCCGGCGCCTGTGTACAAGCCGTGTGCGGGAATTCTTGTCGGGTCGGTGTGGAGTGGGCCTGGACCCACCCCTCCGTACGCCTGGACCCGTACCTCGGCGTCCACGCGCTCCGTAGCGTCGGTGACACGACATCACGGAGGTAGACATGGCGAACACTCGCAACATCAGGGATACCAGGAACACCGACAACACCACGGCCGAAGCCGCACACCGCGACCACCCCAGCACCCAGCAGCCTGTCGGCAGGGCTTTCGGCAGAGTGAGGACGTGCGTACAGCTCTACGGCGTCCTTTGCGCCCTCGCCCTCCTGGGGGTGGCCGCGGTGGCGGTCAGTGGTCAGGCGGTATCCACGTTCATGTGGGTCCGGGCCGTCATTCTGCTCGCGATCGCCCCCGTGCTGCACCGGCTGACCGTCCGTGCCGCGCAGGGAGAGCAACGGCACTTCGAGCGGGTGCGCACGCTCACCGCCGTCATGCCGATCGCGATCATCGTCGTCGACGCGATCCCCGGCGTCTGCCCGCTGTGGTACGCCGTGATGCAGGGCGTGTGTGCGGTGCCCTTGATCGTGGCCGCCTTCCTGACCCGCGGTCCCGCCTTGCGTACAGGTTCGCACCGGAATTCCTGACGCGCCGGAGTCGTTCAGGGCTCCTTGCATCCACTGGGGTCGCGTGGGGACGAGGTCCGTACTCGGTCGACGGACCACGTCCCAAGGCCCACCAGCACGGCCACTCCTGCCGCGTAGACCGGCAGCCACAGGGTCGTGGTGGCGGAGAGGCAGTCGGCGACGGCGGCATGGCCGTGGACGTCCTGTGCTTGAGCCAGGGCGGCGCCGTCGCGGCCGGCCAGGTTCGCCAGTTCTGCCTCCGTTCGGAGGCTTTCGTAGGTGCCCAGCGCGGGGCATCTGTCGCGGGTGTCCGGCATCGGGAACAGCCACGCCCAGCGTTGCAGCATGGGGGCCAGAGCGATGGCTGCGCACAGGCCGACGACCAGCGCATACGCCGCCAGGTTCCGTACGTACGCGGATCTGAGGCCCGGCGTCCACGTCGGCAGCCGGTAGAAGACGAGGATCACCGCGAGAAGCGTCACCCCGATGTAGGTGGCGAACCACTGCCACGAGCCTTGCGCGAGTGCGGCCGTCAGTACGGCGGCGAGTGCGATGCCGATGACGCCCGCCCGGCCGGAAGCGTCTGGGCCCGCGCCGGTGGGTGCCGGGTTCCGGGCTGACTGGCGGCTGGGGTCGTCCACGGTCCCTCCTGTTCCGTTCGGGACCCAGCATCCGGCGATTGCGCAGCGTCCAAGTGGTTATTCCGTCATCGGAAGTCTCCGCTGTCTCCGCCGTCTCCGCCCCCGACAGCTGAACCGGCCGCGGCGCTCTGCGCCCCCGCGGCCGGCGGGCCGCTACTCGCTCTTGCCCGCTCCGCCCTGGGCCCCCTGGCCGTCGCCCTCCGGGTTCTTGTCCAGTATGGCGAAGTCGACCGTCACCTCATCGCCCTTCACCTCGGCCACGGAGATCGTCATCGGCTTGGGCCGGCCCTGGTAGACGGCGGTGCACTGCACGCTCTCCGCCTTCTTCGCCCGCAGACCGCCCGGGCAGCTCACCGAATCCGGCGCCTCGCCACGGAAGGGGTGATCCTTGGCCTGCTTCTCCACCTCCGCGCGCGGCACCACATGGTCCGCTCCGCTCGCGGTGAGGACCGCCCCGCCGTTGCCCGTGTTCAGGCTCAAGGCGACCGCCCCGCCTGCCGCCAGTACGACGACCACGGCCAGGGCGATGATGATGCGCTTCATACGGTGTTCCTCGAAACTCGTTCCGGCGGTTGCTCCCAGGAGGACGCGCGAACCGGCGGCACGGGTTCCGTTACGGCGGTCCCGGCGTTCGGGGTCACTCCCCCACAGCCGGTGGCCGTCCCCGCCGTACGGCCGCAGAGCCGGTCAACGGAATGCACAAGCAGGCATAGGTACCCCCAGCGCTGGGAAACCTGCTGATGACGTCGGCGAATTCCCGGGAACGGGGAGCGCGTTCGAGTCGTGAGCCGGTGAGCGGCGACGCGACCGTATCCGACCGGATCGCCACACTTTTCCTTCCGTAACCGACGCTTTCCTCTCAGCGGCACCCGTTGCATGGACGAGCCGTGCCTCGCCGAAGCCGTACCGGCCCCCAGTGAGAAAGGAACCAGTATGGCCAAGAAGAAGTCCGGCTCCAAGGCCGAGCCGCCTACGGAACCGAGCGACGCATTCGCCGACGCTGTCCGGCAGGACGAGCCGGCCGAAGCGGGCCTCGTACGCACCACCGCCCGCCGGGCGCCCGCGGCCGTCGCCCGTGAAAAACTCCTCAAGGCCATCGCCGGCGAGGCCACCGCCCTCCGCAAGGCCAAACGCAAAGGCCGGTCCGGCAAGGCGCTGAAAAACCTCGCCCTCGCGTACGTCCTGGTCGCCGCGGAGGGCACTCGGAGCGGCTTGGACGCACCCGCCGATACCGGCAGCGGCGACGGGAAGGGATTCCTCCCGTCGATGCGCACCGTTTTCCTGTTGAAGGGAACGAACGGCAGGAAAGACAAGCACGACGGTGCGTGACAGTCGTCGACGGGCGGGCGCGTACCGCAGTCGGCATCCGCGCGACGCGGCCCCGGTCACTCCCGGAGCCGCGTCGCGCGGTCCACGCAACGGACGGGCGGTCGTGGTCAGCCCCGCAGCCGGGCCATCCAGGCCTCCACCTCGTCCGCGGCCCGGGGCAGACCGGCCGAGAGGTTCTCGTTGCCGTCTTCGGTGACCAGGATGTCGTCCTCGATCCGGATGCCGATGCCGCGGAGTTCCTCGGGAACGGTCAGGTCGTCCGACTGGAAGTACAGGCCGGGCTCGACGGTGAGCACCATGCCCGCTTCCAGCGTGCCGTCCACGTACAGTTCGGTGGGTGCCTTGGCGCAGTCGTGGACGTCCAGGCCGAGCATGTGACCGGTGCCGGTCAGCGTCCAGCGGCGGAACAGCCCGAGCTCGTACGCCTCGCCCACCGACCGGTCGCCGAACAGGCCCCAGGCGGCCAGGCGCTCGGTCAGCACCCGCTGGGCGGCGTGGTGGAAGTCGCGGTACTTGGCACCGGGCCGGACCGCGGCGATACCGGCCGACTGTGCCTCGTACACCGCGTCGTACACCTTGCGCTGGACCGGTGTGAAGCGGCCGTCGACCGGTAGGGTGCGGGTGACGTCGGCGGTGTAGAGATTGCGGCTCTCCACTCCGGCGTCGAGCAGCAGCAGGTCGCCCGGCCGGGCCTCGCCGTCGTTGCGGACCCAGTGCATGGTCGTGGAGTGCGGCCCCGCGGCGCAGACCGACGTATAGCCGACGTCGTTGCCCTCGGTCCGCGCACGCGTCCAGAACGTGCCCTCGATGGCCCGCTCGGGAGTCGGCGTGTCGGTGCCGAGGACGCGCACGACGTCCTCGAAGCCACGGACGGTGGCCTGGCAGGCGTGGCGCAGGTCGGCGATCTCGAACTCGTCCTTGACCAGGCGCAGGTCACAGAGCGCGGCACGGAACTCGGTGTCGCGCTCGGCGGTCACCTTGTCGTGCAGGGCGGCGTCGACGCCCGCGTCGTGACCGCGCAGCAGGCGGATCGGCCCGGTGGCAGCGGCGAGCCGGCCGGTCAGTGTGCGGAGGTCGTGGCAGGGCAGGCCGAGGAGCCGCTCGTTCTCGGTGAGGCTGTTGCGGCGGCCGTCCCAGAGTTCCCCGTGGTAGTCGAGCCAGAACTCACCGGACTCGCGGTCGGAGCGGGGCAGCAGGTAGGCGTCCGCCCGGTGCGCGCCGTCTTCGCCGGGCTCCAGGACCAGCACGGCGTCCTGGGACTGGTCTCCCGTCAGGTAAACGTAGTCGGACGAGGGCCGGAACGGGTAAGCGGTGTCGTTGGAGCGGACTTTGGGGTTTCCGGCGGGTATCACCAGCAGTTCACCGGGGAATCGGGCGGCGAGCGCCGCCCGGCGGCGCGCGGTGTGCGCCGCCTGCGGAATGGGGTCGAGGTCACGCCGCTCGGTGTCCGCCCAGCCCTGCTTCATGTTCGCGGCGAGTTCGGTGCTCACGCCCCGGTACAGGCCGTTCTTCCGCGTCCTGTTCTCGTCCGGCTCTTCCGCCACCACGGCCTCCTGAAGTGAATCGCTCACATACGTTCCCGCTCGCTCGCAACCGACGGTCATCCATGGGGCAACGGCCCGGGGCGCCTTCCGACGGAGTTGCGCGCACGGCACTCTCGCAGACCCCCAGCGCTCTTACGTCATACAGGTGCATGAAAGACCACGGACGCTTTTGTGTCATCTGTCCGATGGCCCGCCGCCGCCAGCAGCTACAGCGTGCCGGCTCTCCACCGAGCCTCCTCCGCGTCCAGGTCCGCGCGGTTCGGTATGCGGTCGCGTACGGTATCCAGCCAGTCGTGAACGCGCTCGTCGAGCGCTTCACCGCGTACCGCACCCAGTTGGCCGTCTGCGGCAAGCCCTGCCGGCCGTGCCGGCTCCGCCAACAGCCCGGCCGCCGCAGGGCTGCCGGAATCGCAGTCCCGGCAGAGAACCGTCTCCGTGAAGCCGTGGACCCGTTCTCCGGCCCGGTTGCGCCAGGAGTGAGGGTAGCGGGCCACCAGGACCACCGGGGTGTCGCAGCGTGGGCAGGCGGCGGCCGTTCCGGTCCCGGAAATCCGCAGTTCGGCGGCGGCCGCCTCGTCGGTCTTCGGTGTCATGCCGGGCCCGCCCAGGCGTCGGCACCGAAGGTGCCTTTCACGTCGGACGCGACGGTGGCGGCGTTCACCTTGGCCCGCAGGGCGTACACGGTCGTCCTGCGTGGGCTGCGGACGTTGAGGTGGACGGGGCTGTCGCCCGGGTGGTCCGCGAGGATGCGCTTGAGCTCCCGGACGGACCGTACGGTGATCCGGTGGGCGGGGAGGGCGAGCCGCACGGGCGGTCTCCCGCCGTGCTCGGCGGAGGAGACGTCCAGTACCGCCAGTTCCCTCCCGAAGATATTCACGGTCCCGTCCCGGTCCTCGATCTTGCCTTTGACGGAGATGACGTTGTCTTCGGCCAGCGCGTGCTGCACGAGCTGATAGGCGGCCGGGAAGAAGAGGACGTCGATGACGGCGTCACGGTCCGCGAGGTGCACGATGGCCCAGGCGTTGCCCTGTTTGGTCAGTTTCAGCTGGATGCCGGTGATCAGCCCGGAGAGCCGTACGTCCCCGGTGGTACGGCCGGAGGCGAGCAGTTCGGCGATGGAGCAGTCCCGGGCGCCGGAGAGGATGTGTTCGGCGCCGTCCAGCGGGTGGGCGGAGACGTAGAGGCCGAGCATGTCGCGTTCGGTCGCCAGGAGCTGCCTGCGGGGCCACTCGGCGTCGCCGATGGCGAAGTCGAGGCCGAAGGCCGGTTCGCTGTTTCCTTCTCCGCCCAGGTCGACGAAGAGATCGTCCTGGCCGAA
This sequence comes from Streptomyces sp. NPDC033221, assembly GCF_055577005.1. Lineage (NCBI taxonomy): Bacteria > Bacillati > Actinomycetota > Actinomycetes > Kitasatosporales > Streptomycetaceae > Streptomyces > Streptomyces sp. NPDC033221. Next base: position 24,423 of record NZ_JBVIQN010000025.1, read on the forward strand.
ACTCGCCGCTTTCTTCACGGGAATGATCGCGTCGATGGCTTCTTCGTGGACGGCGGTGAGGCCTCTGCGGGAGTGCTCCAGCGAGTCGAACGTACCGGCCTTGATCAGGGACTCCACGGCTCGTTTGTTCAGCGCGGGCAGATCGGCCTTGTCGAGGAAGTCGGCGAAGGAGGTGAACTCCCCTTTCCGGCGGCGTGCGTCGACGATGGCCTCGATGACGTTGTCGCCGACGTTGCGTACGGACCGCAGCCCGAACCGTACGTCGTCGCCGACGGCGGTGAACTCGGCGACGGACTCGTTCACATCGGGCTGGAGGACGCGGACGCCGTTCTTGCGGGCGTCGGCGAGGTAGACCGCGGCCTTGTCCTTGTCGTCGCCGACCGAGGTGAGCAGGGCGGCCATGTACTCGGCCGGATGGTTCGCCTTGAGGTAGGCGGTCCAGTACGAGACAAGGCCGTAGCCGGCGGTGTGCGACTTGTTGAACGCGTATCCGGAGAACGGGAGCATGACGTCCCACAGGGCCTTGACGGCCTCCTCGCTGTATCCGTTGTTCCGCATTCCGTCGTGGAACTTGTTCCATTCCGCGGCCAGCACCTCCGGCTTCTTCTTACCCATCGCACGGCGCAACAGGTCAGCGCCGCCGAGGGTGTACCCGGCCAGCTCCCGGGCGATGGCCATGATCTGCTCCTGGTAGACGAGCAGATGGAAGGTGTTGCCGAGGATCGGCTCCAAAGCCTCGCGCAGTTCGGGGTGGATCGGGGTGATCTCCTGGCGGCCGGTCTTGCGGTGCGCGTAATTGGTGTGCGCGTTGGCGGCCATGGGGCCGGGCCGGTACAGGGCGTTGACCGCCGCGATGTCCTCGAAGCGAGTGGGTTCCATCTGCTTCAGCAGGACGCGCATACCGCCGCCGTCGAGCTGGAAGACACCGAGCGTGTTGCCCTCGGCCAGCAGCCGGTACGTCCTGGCGTCGTCCAGCGGGATCACGACGGTGGACGGGTCGTCGTCCAGGGGGTCGACGGTGGCCAGGCTGATGCCGCGGTTCTCGCGGATGTTCTCCATCGCCTGGTCGATGACGCCCAGGTTCCGCAGCCCCAGGAAGTCCATCTTGATCAGGCCCATGGCTTCGCAGGAGGGATAGTCGAAGCCGGTGATCTTCACGCCGTCCGCGGCGCGCATGTGCAGCGGGATGCGGTCGGTGAGCTTCGTCTTGGAGAGGATCACCGCCGCGGCGTGCACGCCGGTGCCGCGGGTGAGACCCTCCACCCCGCGTGCGGTGTCGATGACCCGCCGCACGTCCTGCTCGTTGTCGTACAGCTGCCGGATCTCGCCGGCTTCGCCGTACCGCTCGTGGGAGGCGTCGAAGACGGCGGCCAGCGGGGCGGACTTGCCGTTCTGGTCCGGCGGGAGTGCCTTGGTGATCCGCTCGCCGTGGGCGTAGGGGTAGCCGAGGATGCGGGAGGAGTCCTTGATCGCGTTCTTGGCCTTGATCCTGCCGAACGTGTTGACCATGGCGGTGTACTCCTCGCCGTACTTCTCGGTGACGTAGCGGACCATCCGGTCGCGCTGACGGTCGTCGAAGTCGAGGTCCACGTCCGGCGGGTTGATGCGCTCGGGGTTCAGGAACCGTTCGAACAGCAGGCCGTGTTCGAGGGGGCACAGCTCGGTGATGCGGGTGGCGTAGGCGACGATGGAGCCGGTGGCGGAGCCCCGGCCCGGCCCGAGCGGGATCCTGTTCTTCCGTGCGTGGCGGCAGATGTCCGCCACGACGAGGAAGTAGGAGCTGAAGCCCATGGGGCCGATGACCGTCATCTCGGTCTCGAAGCGGTCCAGGATGTGCTGAGGGACCGGGGTCCCGTAGCGCATGGCCAGCCCGTCGAGGACTTCCTTGCGGAGCCACGACTCCTGCGTCTCGCCTTCGGGGACGTCCGGGAACCGCGGCATCTCGTCGACATGGTCGAAGACCTCGTCGTAGGACTCGATGCGCTCGGCGATCAGCAGGGTGTTGTCGCAGGCTTGCGGGAGTTCCGCGAACAGGGCGCGCATCTCGGCGGCGCTCTTGAGGTAATAGCCGGAGCCGCTGAAGCGGAAGCGGCCCGGATCGTCCTTGTTCTTGCCGACGCCGATGCACAGCAGGCTGTCGTGGGCGTCGGCCTGGTCCTCGGTGACGTAGTGGGCGTCGTTGGTGGCCAGGAGGGGGATGTCCAGTTCCCCGGCCAGGCGCAGCAGGCCGTCCCGGACCGTACGCTCGATGTCCAGGCCGTGGTCCATCAGCTCCAGGAAGTAGTTCTCCCGGCCGAAGATCTCCTGGTAGGCCGCGGCGGCGGCCTTCGCCTCGTCGAACTGGTCGAGTCGCAGCCGGGTCTGGATCTCGCCGGAGGGGCAGCCGGTGGTGGCGATGATGCCGTCCGGCCGTCCGGCGATCAGCTCGCGGTCCATGCGCGGCTTTCCGGCGGGGAACTGGCCTTCGTAGCTGGCCTGGGTGCTGAGCCGGAACAGGTTCCGCAGGCCCTGGCTGTTCCGTGCCCACATGGTCATGTGGGTGAAGCGGCCGCCGCCGGAGACGTCCTTCGACCCCTCACCGTCCGCGTTCACGGCGCGGCGGCCGCCCGGCCCCCAGAACTCCTGCTTCCGGGCGAAACGCGAGGAAGGGGCCACGTACGCCTCGATGCCGATGATCGGCCTGATCCCCTCGAACCCCTTGGCGACCTGCGCGAACTCATAAGCACCGAACATGTTGCCGTGATCGCTCATGGCGATCGCCGGCATCCCCTGCCGGGCCACCTCGCCGAACATCGGCCGTAGCCTCTGCGCGCCGTCCAGCATCGAGTATTCGGTGTGATTGTGCAGGTGAACGAAGGAATCCGGCACGTGCGGGTCGCCTCCAGGGTGAGGGGGTGGCCACCGTCCCGGCCCGAGACGCGAGGGTGGCCCTGTCGGTGGCCGGCCGCACCGGCTTCGGCAGGCGGCTGTACGGCCCGTCGCGCCCGGCCGCCGGCCTTCCGCGAGGCCGGCGCCAAACCAGGCGTTGACCGACGACATCAAATCGAGCGCGGAGGCCTGCGATCAAGCAACCGTTTCCCCGGCCACACCCAACCGTTGGTTGTCCGCCTAGGATGGGCGGCATGGACCTCACCGCCGTGCGCACCTTCGTCACCGCCGTGGATGCCGGACAGTTCCAAGAAGCCGCTTCCGACTTGTCGATCACCCCGCAGGCGGTGTCCAAGCGCATCGCCGTGCTGGAGAAGGACCTCGGCGTGCGACTGTTCAGCCGTACGGCCCGCGGGGCCCAGCTGACCATCGACGGGCAGGCGTTCCTCCCGTACGCCCGGGCTCTCCTGCAGGCCGAGGAACGGGCGGCCGCTTCCGTACGGCCGGGGCGCCGGGCCTTGCGCGTCGACGTGATCGGCCGCCGGCTCTCGGTGGCGGGTCTGCTGCGCGACTTCCACCGTGCGTATCCCGGGACCGATCTCGATGTCGTGACCCTGTTCGACTTCGACACGGCCGTCGCCGCCGTCCGGTCCGGGACGATCGACGCGACCTTCCGCGCCGTGTCCATGCCGGGCCGGCAGCTCCCTGACGGCGTCGAGGCCACCGCGGTCTTCGACGAACCGCTGTACCTGTTCACCGGACCGGCCCACGAGTTCGCCGCCGCCCGCGCGGTCTCCCCCGCCCAGCTCGCCGGGCGCCGGATCTGGATGCCCGGCAACCTGCCCGGCACCGAGTGGGCCGCCTATTACGACGAACTCGCCGCCACGTTCGGTCTCACCATCGACGCGGTCGGCCCCAACTTCGGTATCGAGCCCCTCCTCGACACGATCGCGGACTCCTCGACGCTGGCGACCTTCGTCAGCGAGCAGACCCCACTGGTCTGGCCGGCCGGCCACGACCTGCGGCGCATCCCTCTGCGCGACCCGACCCCGGTCTACCCGCACTCACTGATCTGGCGCACCGACAACCCGCACCCCGCCCTCACCGCACTGCGCGACCACCTGGCCTCCGCCTACCCCGGCCGTCCCGGGAGCGGGGTCTGGACACCGGGGTGGGTGCGGCCGACTGCCGGGGGTTAGCCCCACCTGCGGACGGGTGGTCAGCAGGATCGTTCCGGGCGGCCGCGGCCGGAGATGCTGGGCCCCGCGGGTACCACTGGTGTCCCGGTTTTCCATCCCGGAGGAGTTGGCTCGTGCGTGAGCAGGCATGGCAAGGAATTCGTTCGTCCGGGCAGCGGGGTGGACGGCGGAGAGCCGTGTCGGCCGCGGCCGCGGTGGCAGCCGGCATCCTGACGGTGGGCGCCCTGGCCTCGCCCGCGTCGTACGCTGCCGCCAGGCCGGAAACCGTTCAGCAGGGCCTGAACTCGCTGGTGCGCACCGGCGGCGTACCCGCCGCGCTGGCAACCGTCAAAGGCCGCGAGGGCCGTATCCGCTCGTACACCGCGGGAAGCGGCGACCTGGCCACCGGCGCGGAGGTGCCGCGGGACGGACAGGTGCGCATCGGCAGCAATACCAAGACGTTCACCGCGGTGGTCGTGCTGCAACTGGTCGCCGAAGGCAGGGTCGGCCTCGACACCCCGGTCGACTGCTACCTGCCCGGTGTTCTGCGCGGGGACGGGATCGACGGACGCCACATCACCGTCCGCCAGTTGCTCCAGCACACCAGCGGTCTGCCCGATTACAGCAAGTACCTCGGCGACGACATCCGCCGTTACGAGCCCCGCGAACTCCTAGGCCTGGCCCTCCGGCACCAGGCCGACTTCTCCCCCGGCGCGCGATGGGCCTACAGCAACACGAACTACCTGGTGGCGGGCCTGCTCGTGGAACACGTCACCGGCCGCACGCTGCCCGCGGAGATCGACCGGCGCGTCATCCGGCGCATCGGGTTGCGCCACACCTACTTCCCCGCCCCCGGCGAGGTGGCGATCCGGGAGCGCCACCCCAGGGGGTACTTCCGCGCATCGGCAGGCGCGCCGCTGGTCGACGCCACGGAATGGGACCCTTCCTGGGCCTGGGCGGCGGGCCAGATGGTGTCCACCACCTCCGACCTGAACCGGTTCCTCACCGCGCTGTCGTCCGACCGTCTCCTCCCGAAGGCGCAGCGCGTCCAGATGCGCACCACCGTCCCCGCAGGTCACCCCTTCCCCTCCGGTGCGCGTTACGGGCTGGGGATCGTGAGCACGCCGCTGTCGTGCGGCGGCGTGTACTGGGGACACGGCGGCAGCATGACGGGGTACGAGACCCGGGGCGGCGTCACCGAGGACGGCCGCGCCGCCGGGGTCGCCGTGACCACGCAGCCGAGCCAGGCGGTCAAGGAGCGTATGGACGGCGTCGTGGACGCGGCCCTGTGCCGTTGAACCGCGCCGCCGGGGGTCCGGCGGGCCGTCGCGTGAAGCCGGAGCCGGGTCCACGCGACGGCTCGCCGCCCCCGTTTTCCCTTCGGCCTACGCCAGGCTCGCCGCCTGGGCGGTGTTGAAGACGGCCTGTTCCTCGGCGCCGAAGTGGGTGGAACTCATGTTGGGGCCCTGTACCCAGCCGAGGATGCCGATGATCTGGGCGGGGTCGTCGTAGCGGGAGAAGACCCCGACCTGGAGGCCCGTACCCGTGACGGGATCGAAGTTCTGCAGCAGCGCACCTCCGCTGCATCCGGGTGACTGCGCCCCGGCCATCACGTCGTTGTAGTAGACGGGATCGTTTCGCGTGGTGCCCTGGGTGACCATGAGGCTCCGGCCGTCGAAGGTCCGCTGGAGGGGGGCGGGCACGTTGCCGGGGCGGTAGTAGTTGCGTTCGTTGATGGTCGGGTAGCCGAAGATGTGGTTGGTCTGGTTCTGCGGCTGGTCGAAGCCGGCCTGCTGGCCTCCGGTGACCTCTTCGATCGGGCGCGGGTCGTCGGGGTTGTCCACCAGGACCGCGGCCATGTCACGCCCGAGCAGCCAGTCGGCGCTCTGGCTCCAGGTGTTGGTGATCCACTGGCGGGTGGCTCCCCAGACCCCGTACGGGGCGATGTCCTTGCCGGGCAGCTTGGTGCTGGACGTGTCACGGGGCAGGCCGGCGCCGTTGAACCCCGGTATGAAGACCATGTTGGTGGCGACGACGTTCCCGAAACCCACATTGAGCGGGGTGTGGATGCGCAGGCAGTGCGCGGCGGTCAGCACGACGCTGCGGTTGGCGCTGGTCACCACGTTGCCGGAGCACGAGGACGTCGAGACGGCGCCGGTCTCCACGTCCGTGTACTCCATGAAGATCTTTCCGGCGGTGCGCGAGACCAGCCCCTGCTTCCGGGGCCACGGCTTGCTGAGATCGTCCCAGCCTCCGGGGGGCGCGGTCGCGTCCCGGTCCTCGTTGTTGAGGCCGGCGTCGGCCATCTTCCCGAGGGTCCAGTAGTCCACCTCGGCCCGCAGCCGCTGCGGGTAGTCGGCGCCGGCCGGGACCAGCGGGCTGAGTTCGAACGCGGGGACCGCGGCCGCCCGGGCCGGGGGCGCCGCGGTGAGCAGCGCGGCGACCAGCGCGAGCAGGCCGAGTACGGTGGTGAACGCGCGTCGTGACGGCATTCCGATGGGCAACGCTTTCCCCTCCTTCAGGGTGTTTCGTGGGATGTCCGTGCCGGCGGCCGGCCTCACGGGTTGGAGGTCACTTCGAAGCCCGCGCCGAAGACGCCCGCGGGGACGGCGCGGTCCCGGGTTCGCAGGTCGGCGAGGATGTTGGCCGAGCTGGTGTACTCGAACGGCGGCAGGGACAAGGTGATCGCTTTGGTGATTCCCGCCCATGGTCCCGAGGCCTGGAAGTTGTTCTCCTGGGAGGGGAGTTCGGTTCCCGGTACGTGCCGGATGGCCGGTCCGCCCGAGTCGCCCGTCAGGTTCGCGGCCGCCGACCGGTAGATGCCGTCGGTGTTGTCCATGATGGTGCCGAACCACACACCCGTCTGGCCCGAGACGATCAGCTCGTTGTCTCCGGTCGCGAGGAGTCGCTCGGTGTCGAGGGCGGGGTGCGGTGCGTTCGGGCTGACGGCCCCGCCGGGGACCTTCACCTCGCCGGTCTGCTTCAGGTAGGGGCCCTGCGCGGAGAGCGTCACCTCGGGGACCAGCTCGATGATCATGTAGTCCTTGGTCATGTGCCCCGTGCCCGAACCCTCGGGGTCCTTGAAGTAGCGCACATACCCGATGGGGCCGAAGCCGGTGTCCGCCCGGTCGTACACGGGCGCCACGTTGTCGTGGATCTCGCGGTCCGCGTACGTGCCGTCCGGGTCCTGCAGGCAGTGGCCTGCCGAAATGGCGATCCGGTGCCCGTACTTGTCGGTGCCCACCGCGCCGATCGTGCAGAAGGGGAACGGCAGTGACGGACCGAAGAGGATCTGCATCCCGTTGTGGACGCGCTTGCCCGCCTCGGCCCGGGCGGCGCCGGCTCCCACGGTCCAGATGAGCGTGAGGCTCAGCAGCAGAACGCACAGTCGTTTGATCATGTACGGAACCCTGTCTGTCGGGAACGGTCGGGTGCGGTCGGGAGCGGGAGGTCAGGCGGACGCGAAAGCCGCTTCGAGACGCGGGACGAAGTCCACGAGGTCCTGTGCCCAGCAGCCGCTGGTGTGGCCGCCGTCGCACGTGTCGCCCCAGCCGGAACCGTCGCCGTAGTCCACGTAGTGCGAGGGGTAACCGAGCGCGTCCAGACGCTCCTTGGCGTGCTGGGACGCCGACTGCACCCAGAATTCCGGCTCGGTGGAGCTGCCCTTGCCGTTGCCGGTGTAGATCGAGACGCCCATCCCGGCCCGGGCCAGTACGTCCATGTGCGAGACCGGGTCCGCCTCGTTCCAGCGCCAGTCGGCGCCCAGGATCGGGTACGGCGTGCCGAAGACCGCGTCGCTGGACACCGGGGGCCCGAAGTCGAGGCTGCACGTGGGGTTGGAGCTGCCGCAGAGCGGAGCGCCGATATTGGTGAGCGTGGCGACGACGGCCGCGCGCATGACGGCGTGGTTCATCGAGAGTTCGTTGGCGCCGGAGAGCGTGGCGACCTGGCTGAACAGGCCGGGGTGCCGCTGGGCGTAGTGCAGGGAGCCGAAGCCGCCCATCGAGAGGCCGGCGACGGCCCGCCCCTTCTTGGCCGCGACGGTACGGAGGTTGGCGTCGATGAACGGGATCACCTGGCCGATGTGGAAGTTCTCCCAGTTCTGCGCGCCGGCGGCGGTACCCTGGTCGAGCCAGCTGGCGTACCAGCCCCTTCGGCCGCCGTCCGGAATCACCGTGATCATCGACTGGGCCGCGGTGAGGGCGGGATAGGCCAGGTTCGGGTTGCCCGGGTCGTCGGACGCGCCGTGCAGGAAGTACAGCACCGGGTAGCGCTTGCCGGGGTTGTCGGCGTAATCGCGGGGCAGCAGGATCCGGATGCGGTGCGCGCCGGCGACCTCGGGTGTGGTCACGGTGACCACGAAGTTGGTGGCGGAGCCGGTGGCGGAGCCGGCCTGGGTCAGGCCGAAGCCGTCGGTCATCTCCGGCGGGAGCGGGCCCGCGGCCTCGGCCCGCGGGGACGGCAGGCCCAGGAGAAGGAGGGCCGCGGCCACGGCGACGACTGCTGCCTTCGCACGCGAGAGCCGGGCGGGCAGAGCTGATCTCATCAGGTGTCCTCGGGGTGGGCTGGAGGCGATGTGTCCTCGGGGCGGGGCGGAGGACCGGGGGCCTTCGGAGTGGGCTGAGGGCCAGGTTGACCGACACGGCCGGCTGGAGGCCGTGGGGCGGGTGGTTCAGCCGGTCACCGGGCATCCCATCGCATCGCCCCGCGCGACGCCATAGGCGCATGTGGCGCAGTTGGGCCAGTGGCGCGAGTGCGCTACCCGCGCAGTAGGCTCCGGTGGCCGGACAGACCGGCTCCGTACGGCGAGGGGGAAGTCGTGCACGACGTGCTGGACCCGGATTCCGACCGCGGACGGGTCTACCGCTCCCTGGTCGGTCACCCGCGCGAGTCCGCCGGACGGTTGGCGGCCCGGGCCGGACTGAGCGAGACGGCCGTGCGGGCGGTGCTCGCGGAACTCGCCGCCGAGAACATCGTCGTGCCGACGGACGCCGGGGCCGCGGAGGCCGCTTGGGACGCGTTGCCGCCCACGCAGGTCGTCGAGACGCTGCTGCAACGCGATGACGCCTTACGGACGGCCTTGCGCCGGACCGGTACCGAGCTGGACCGGCTCTACCGTTTCGCCAGGAGGGACGCCGGTCACTACGGCGCGCTGGAAGTCGTCGAGGACCCCGCGCGCGTCCTGGCGGTCAGCCGGCAGCTCCAGCAGTCGGCGCGTCACCAGATCCGGGTCATCGACGTACCGCCGTATTCCGGCACGTCCGACCATTACCTCGCGCAGGAAGCGCTGCAGCGCGAGCGGATGGCCGCCGGAGTCGTCTACCGGGCCATCTACCACGGGTCCGCGTTCGACGACCCCATCGCGTGGCCCAACATGGCCCGCATGATCGAGGCCGGGGAACAGGCGCGGACCCTCGACGATCCGCCCATGAAGCTCGCCATCTGCGACAGCGACCTGGCGGTGGTCACCCTCGCCGCCGACGACCACCCCGGGGTCGTCTCGCTTCTGATCCGCCCGTCCGGCCTGTTCCAGGCGCTGTCCAACGTGTTCGAGTCCCTGTGGCGGCTCGCCGTTCCGGTGTCGGCCGTGGGCATCGGTACGCAGATCGACGCCCGGGACCGCCAGATCCTGACCCTCATGGCCAGTGGGGCCACCGACGACGCGATCGCCAGGCACCTGGGCGTGGGCCGCCGTACCGTCGTACGCCGTGTCGCCGCCCTCCTGGACAGGCTGGGCGCCACCACCCGTTTCCAGGCGGGAGTTCAGGCGGCACGGCGCGGCTGGCTCTGAGGACGTCGGAGCCCGCTTCCGCCGAACCCCCTGAACCTCCGCCCCCGCTCACTCCCCGCGCGCGCCGTCGGCCGCGGTGAGTACGGCCGAGACGCTGTCGCGGGCCGGGCGGGCGGCGTCCGCTCCCAGGAGCGAGGAGGTCACCATGGCGCCTTCGACCAGGATGTGGATCTGCTCGCCGACGCCGCGTGCGTCGGGGTAGTCCTCGGCGAGTTCGGTCAAGTAGGCGCGGAGCAGGGTTTTGTGTTCCCGTACCGCCTCGGCCACGAGCGGGTGGCGCTCGTGGCCGAGACCGCCGATCTCGGCCCAGGTGTGGTGGAAGATGGTGTCCCCGCCATGGAAGACGCGCAGGCCGGCGCACTCGACCACCCAGGAGAGCTGCGGGTCCCCCAGCCCGTCGAGGGAAGGCCCCGCGCCGATACGGAACGGGCCGACGGTGCGCTCCTCCCACGGCCACACGACCTCGCTCGCCACGCCGTGGTCGCGGAGCGAAGCCTCCGCTTCACACGTCCACTTGAGGTCGTCGTCCGGCCCGGTGACCGGCTCGGGCCGGTACACGGGCGCGCCGGGGGCGAGCGCCTTGCGGATCGCCACCGGGTCGGCGTGATCGGTGTGCAGGTGCGTCACCAACGCCGCCATCGTCTCCCCGGGGCGGGAGGCCGGGGGGAAGGTCTCGTCCGAGTACAGCGGTGCGGTGTTCTCGATGAGGTCGATGACCAGGGTCCGTACGCCCGTACGCGCACCCCGACTCGTACGGGACGCCGGGGCCACGCCCGCATCTTTGTGGCTTCCGCCGGTACGACGGCTCGCCGGGGTGCGGGAAGACTGCCCGCCAACGGCAGCGGCGCGCCCCGGGAGGCAGCCGCGTCGGAGACATGACGAAGCGCGGAGGAGGACAGCGCGGTGAGCGTGCAGCAGTACGACGAGATCGGCGAGGCGTTCGAGGGCTTCAAGACCCTGCCACTGGCGCGGTACGGGGAGGTGCCCAGCTTCCTGGCCATGGTCGGGGACGTACGCGGCAAGTCGGTCCTCGACCTGGCTTCCGGCACGGGCTTCTACAGCAGGGAGTTCAAGCGGCGCGGCGCTTCAGAGGTGTTCGGAGTCGACATCTCCGGTGAAATGGTCGCCGTGGCACGGGCCTTCGAGGAGCGTGATCCGCTGGGGGTGCGCTACGAGGTGGGCGATGTGGCGGACCTGCGGCCCCTTGGGCGGCGCTTCGATGTCGCCACGGGGGTTCAGCTGCTCAACTACGCGCCGGACGTCGCCGCGATGGAGCGGATGTGCCGCACCGTGCACCGGAGTCTGCAGCCCGGCGCCGAGTTCTTCGCGCTCGCCCAGCGGCCGGACTACCGCTTCGACGGGCCGTCACTGGCCAAGTACGGCTTTCTCTGCGAGCCGACCGGCGAGGAGATCGAGACCGGGCCGCGCGTACGGATCACCGCGCTGCTCGACCCGCCGATCTCGTTCGTCGGGGCCTGCCCGCGCCGCGAGGTCTACGAACAGTGTGTGCGGGCAGCCGGGTTCGGCAAGGTGACCTGGGTGCCGCTGGAGATCTCCGACGCCGGTGTGCGCGAGTTCGGTGCGGACTTCTGGGCGGACTGCCTCGCCAATCCCCCACTGGAGATGCTGCGCTGCCGCGCCTGACGGCCGATCGGCCGGTGCGCACCAGTGGCCGGGGCGGACAGGCAGGCGGGCGGGCGGGCCGAGGTCAGGTCGCGCCGGGCCGGTGGTCCTCGCCGGGGAGTGTCGTGCGGTCCGCTTCGTCCTGGACGAGCAGGGAGAGCAGCGAGGCCACACTCAGTCCGGCTTCGGCCGGGTGCCGCAGGATCTTGCCGGGTTCGATGTGGTAGGCGTTGGCGCGCCCTTCGCGGACGTGGGTGAGGTAACCGTCGCCCTCCAGGTCGGCGATGATCTTCTGGACGGCGCGTTCGGTCAGCCGGCAGTGAGCCGCGATGTCGCGGATGCGGGCATGGTGATTGTCGGCGATGGCGGCCAGCACCCGGGCGTGGTTCGTCACGAACGTCCATCCGGCGTGCGGCGCGGGCACGTCATTCATGCGCCGATCCTACCGATCAGCAATTCGCGCACCCAGATGCACGTAATATTCTTCATGTATTGCTTGACGGGTGTGAGCCGGTGGCCGAGCCTGGATGCGGAGGCAGGTGAGCCGACAAGGAAGAGGACGGCCATGTCACAGGCCATGCCGGAGTCCGCAAACAGCGCATTCCCCCGCACGGGGCAAGGCACCGGGCGCGTCGCCACGGCGGCACCGGGAAGCCTTGAGCCGTATCTGGTGGCCGTCGAGGTGGCCGCGGCCGGTGACCGCGCCGACGTCACGGTCCGGGGAGAACTCGACCTGGAATCCGGCCGGCACGCCGAACCGGCCCTGCGCGCGGCCCTCGGCCACGCCGTTCACGGTCTCGACCTGCACCTCGACGCCGTGCACTTCTGCGACTGCGTCGGCCTGGGCACGCTGCTGCGGCTGCGCAGCCGGGCCCTGAACCAGAACAAGACCGTCACCATCCGCACCAGCAGCCGCGCCATCGAACAGATCCTGGACCTGACCGGCACCCGCGGTCTGTTCGGCGACTCCCGGCCAAGGCGTCCGGACCCGACGGGCCGGACGCCCGGACCGGCCCGCACTACGCGTTGAGCGAGCTCTCGAACTGCAGCGTCCACGTCTCCTGGAAGTCCGGCTTCGGCGGCACCAGAACGATCTGCGCGCCACGGTGACTGGAGCGGAAGGCGAGGCCCTTGTCCGACAGGATCTTGACCCCGCCGAGGACCCTCTCGAAGGTGAACTTCGCCCACTCGCCGCGCGGTACGGCGTTGACGAAGAGCTTGTCCTCGTGGAGCACGAGGCCCGCCGACTCGTGCTGGGCGAGGTGGATCACGTACGGCGACCCGGGGACGGGCTCGAAGGGCTCGATGATCCATTCCTGCTCGTCCGAGAACGGCTGCAGGCGGTCGGTGATGACGGGAGCGCCGTTCTTGGTGGCGTACTCGGTGGCCGACAGCACGGCCGAGGGGCCGATGATGTGGGCGTGGATCTTGTAGATACCAGGGTTCACCGGGACGGGAGCCATGGGAGGTGTTCCTCTCTCGGTTGGCCGGCGGTACTGACGAGGCGCTCTGAGGCGCCGTCCCACCATCGGTGCGCCGCCCGGCCGCCGTACACCACCAAATGCCGCCATGCGGACTACGGCGCGGATCGACCGGCCGCTCCGTGCCGGCCCGTGACTCCTGGGATGCGGGGTACGGAACGGCGTCCACGGGGTGCTCCGGGGCCGCCCATTCGGGCCTTCCGGCCAATGGCCGGTTGCCGGTTGGCGGCGTCGGCCCCGTGGGGATACACCGGCTGCCGCCGGTCATTTGGTGCGGATGTGCTGCCCCTCGGGGCCGATGGTGACGTGATGGTCGTTCCATTCGGGCCAGCCGAGGTCCTTGTAGGAGCGGCGGGAGCGCTGGGCCCGGGTCTTCATGAAGGAGACGGCCTTGATGAGGTGGCCGGTGGCGTTGCCGCGGCCGTCACAGACGAGCCTGAGCAGGGCGTCGGTGTTGTAGGGCGTGTCGAGCGGGGTGACGATGACGCCCCCGGGACGCACCTGCCGTGGCCAGGCCGCGGGGATACGGCGGACGGCGGCCGTGGACAGGATCCGGTCGTACGGCGCGGCCGCGGCGTAGCCCGCTTCACCGTCCCCGACCACGGTGTGCGGGATCAGTCGGAGCGCGGCGAGGTTGTCGGAGGCCCGCTGGGCCAGGGCGTCGTCGATCTCCATGGTGACGATGTTGCGTGCGCCGACGCGGTGGGCGAGCAGCGCGGTGGTGTAGCCGCTGCCCGTACCGATCTCCAGGATCTTCTCGTGCGGCTGCGGGTCGAGGTGATGCAGCATGTCGACGATGACGGCGCTGCAGGAGACGGAACTGGTGAAACTTCCGCCGGCGGCGGGCCCGTCCTCGGGCCGCACCCGGCCGTCGTCGATCTGCGTGATCAGCGCGGTCAGCGGGCGGTAGACGGCCCGGAGCCACTGGCGCGGCCGTACGGTGCGGTCCAGCAACGGGTAGTGCCCGTCCTGCGGGTTGGGCCACCAGACCCGGTCCGGGACGAAACCCTCCCGCGGCACCGCCAGGAATGCGGTACGCAGCCAGTCACGGCCGTGGAAGTACCCGCCGTCGTACCCGTCGATCGCCGCCGCGCACGCTTGCCGCAGCGACGCCGCGTCCACCATCCCGGCCCGGGGCCGGGCTACTCGTCGCCCTCGTCCTGCGGCGGGGCATCATCCTCCGGCACCGGATTGCCCGGATCCCCCGGACTCGCATGCTCCCCGCCGACCTGCCCGTTCTGCTCCTGCCGATGCGCCACCACAACTCCCTCGGAATGACCGGACGACCGGACGACCGGATGCACCACCACCAGTCTCCTGCGCCCGCCCGGGAAACACCACCACATCGCTGAGGCCGCACCCGATGGTGTACCGACGGGTGCGGCAGGGAGCAGGACCGGCCGAGGCGAAACGAGCAGTGACCGCTTACCGCGTCCGGCTCGCCGCACAGGTTGCCCGGCCCCTCCGTGTCACGGTCCGGTCGAGGGGTCCTGTTCCTGGCCGGGGCCGCGGGTGTGGAGGCCGACGGCGCGGGTCAGGTCGTTGTCCGGGAGCGGCAGGGGGCGCCGTATGCGGGGTTTCGCCCCGAGGTAAGGGGCGTCCACGGTGAGGACCAGCGCGCCGGCTCCGGCCGCCGAGGCCGCCGCGGCGGCCTCGGCGGCCTCGGCGGTGCGGGCGGCGGCATCGCGGTCCCGCAGGCCCGAGCGCGGCCTCCGCCGCCGCCAGGCGGCGGCCCACAAGATCCTCCGATGCGGCATGCTCTGCCGGAACACCCGCTCCAACAGCGCATGAGGACATGAGGAGATGGCCATGGTGGACTGCTTACTGGTACGCGCCTTCGTCGACGACGACGGGGAGTTCGGGAATCCCGTACTCGTCGTGAGGGAACCGAACGACGGGGGGCTCCCCCAGGACCGGCGGCAGGAACTGGCCGACCGGCTCGGCATCCCCGCGGTCGCCTTCGTGCGCTCCCCGCCCGCGCGGCGCGCGCAGATCGCGATCCACGGCTCCTACGGGCTGCCGATCCGGTTCGGCGGCCACCCCGTGCTCGGCACGCTCGAAGCCCTTCACCACCTGGGACACACGGTCGAGGAGATCGTCCCGGAGGCCGGACCGGTGGCCTGCCGCCGTGACGACGCGGGCATCTGTTGGCTCACCGCCCCCGCCACCTGGTCCAAACCGTGGCGGCATCTGCGGATGACGTCCGCCGCGGAGATCGACGCACTGACCGAACTGCCCGCCGGGGAAGATTTCACCCAGGTCTGGGCCTGGACGGACGAGGCCGCCGGCGAGGTCCGCGCACGGCTGTGGGCCCCGCGTATCGGCAAGGGCGAGGACGAGGCGTGCGGCAGCGCGTCGATGCTGCTCACCCTCCAACACGAGCGTCCGCTGCGGGTCCTGCACGGCCGGGGCTCGGTCATCCGCACCTCCCCGGCCGGTGGCGGCCTGGTCGAACTCGGCGGCCGGTGCGTGGTGCAACCGCCCGCCGAGAAGGTGGCCGTGGAGGTGGGCCGGGCTTACGGCCTGGGCTGAGGAGTACGCGGACGCACCGCCGCGGCAGCCCGTTCGGGCCGCCGCGGCGGTGCGGGGACGGTCGACCGCGCGGAGTCGCGGACCGGCGCCGGCTTCCTTACTTCTGCCGGACCGGCGGGCAGTGACCCGTCTCCTCGCCCACCGAGTTGATCTCGGCGTTGGACCGCGAATCGGCCGCATAGTTGATCTGGTCCGTGCACTTCACCCCGGGCTTCTTGGGGGTGCCCGACGGCTTGGTGGCACCCGAGGACGCGCCACCGCCGTCCGCTTTCTCCGGCACCGGGCAGCGGCCCGTCTGCTCGCCGATCGAGTTGATGTCGGCGTTCGACCGCGGGTCCCCCGCGTAGTTGATCTGGTCGGTGCACTTCTCCCCGGACTTCTTGGGGGTACCCGCCGACGTGCCCCGGCCGTCCGTCTTCTTCGACGACGCACCCGACTGGGCGCCGTCGCCGGACCCCTGGGTGGCCTTGGCGGTGGAACTGCCGGGCTGCGGGGCGCTCGCAGCGGCGGACGAGGACGCCGCGCCGGCCCGGCCGTCCTCCTGGCAGGCGGTGAGCCCCAGGGCGGCAACGGTGATCACCATGGCGGCGGCGGCCTTGCGGGCGTGGCGGAGTGTGGTGCGGTGCGACATGTTGTCCCCGTTCTTTCCATGCGATGTCGAGCGGAGCCGAGCCTCGTCGAGCGGTGTTCCGGCTTGCTGAGAACGAGACTGCCGAATCCCGCTGATGATCTGTCGCCGTACGGCTAACGCTTCACTAACGCCCACGGTGGAGCGGCAAATGTCCGCCTTCACCTTGTCTGGCCGGCGGTCAGCCGGCCGGCGTAAGGGCTAGTTGTTGCAGGTACGTGCCGAAGCCGTGGGTGGCACGGGGGTCCGTACGGCCGGAGGTGCGGACCGGGCAGCGGTCCGTTCTGAGGATGCGGGCGCCGACGCGTTCCAGAGCCTTTACCAGGGCGTGGTCTTCGCTGTGCACGAGCGCGGGAAATCCTCCTGCGCGGTGGTACGCGTCGGCCGCGACTCCCAGGTTGGCGCCGTGTACGTGCGGGTGGGCCCAGGGGCGGTCGCGTTCCGGCCGTCCGGCGAAGTACAGCGTGTGGTGTTGTCGGGCGACCGCTGCGCTCAGTGTGGGGTGCGGGGCCACACGTATGGTGCCGACCACGCAGTCCCATCCGGCAGCGGCCTGTTCGACCTGGTGGGTCAGCCAGCTGGCGGGTACGAGCGTGTCGGCGTCGGTGGTGGCGATCCAGGCCCGGTCCGCGGCGGCGGGTCCGAGGAGGCCGAGACCGTGGGCGATGGCGGCGGCGCGGGCCGCGCCGACGTTGCGCTCTGCCAGTTCCACTACGTGCGCGCCGTGCCGTCGGGCGAGTGACGCGGTGGCGTCGGTGCAGGCGTCGGCCGCGACCACGGTCACCACGGGCACCCGCCGGGCCGCCAGTTCGGGGTGCTGAGCGGCCCTGCGCAAGGCGTGCAGTGCGGACGGCAGGGCCGCGGCCTCGTTGTGCGCGGGGACCGCGACCACGAGGGCTGTCGGGGGAAGTGCCGGGTGGTTCACACCAGCCCCTCGGCTGCCGCGGGTGCGGGGGCGGCGCTGCCGTCCGGCAGTCGCCGGGTGAAGGTCTGCAGCACGAAGTCGGCGTCGTTCAGCCGGGTGACGGGGGCGAGTCCGGGCACCGCGGTGAACAGCGGGGCGAGCTGGGTGCCGGTACGGAGGTGGTCTTCGACCGGGTGGTCCCAGTGCACGGTGACGAGGGTTCCGCCGGGCTGGAGGCTGTCCACGGTCCGCTGGAGGATGTCGTGGAGCGTGGCGTCGTCGAAGTAGTACAGCAGTTCCGAGAGCACGATCAGATCAAACGTTTCTTCAGGCCACTCGTCCGGTATCGCCATGGGCCGTACCTCGACGTGCGGCTGGTCCTCGTTGCGCCGGGCGGCCGCTTCGGCCGCCGCCGGAACCCGGTCGGCGGCCAGCACCTTCCCGCACCGCCCGGCGAGCAGCCTGGTCAGGACGCCGACGGAGCAGCCCGGCTCGAAGGCGCTTCGGTAGCGGCGGCGGGGCAGCGCGGCGACGGTCAGGGCGTACTTCCGCTGCTCGTACCACCGGCCCGCCAGGTCCCAGGGGTCGGCCGACCCGGCGTACATGGTGTCGAAGTAGGACGGGGGCGTGGCCCGGTCCCGGTTCGTTCTCATGTGAAGACCACCTCGAAGGGGCGCATGTGGTGGGCGAGTTCACCGGGCGGCAGGATCACCTCGTCCTGGTCCGCACCGAGCGGAGCGATCTGGCTGGTGAACCGGTGGATCGCCGCCTGCTTACGCGCCTGCGCCGAGGGCGGCAGCGGCAGCCGGCGGGCGGCGGACCACGGCACCCGTGGGTCGTCGGGCGACGCCCAGTGCCACATCCATATCGGGTAGTGCCAGAGCGGCGTGCCGGTCTGCCGGGCGGCAGCGGCCGCGGCCCGCCCCGCCGCCTCGTGGTCGGCGTGCAGGTCGCCCGTCCACGGCGCGACGCACAGCGCGGCACCGGTCTCCCGCAGCACCGTGCCGAGCTCCCGTGTCAGCTGCGCCTCATGGGCGTCGACACCGGTGTCGGGGATGTGCAGCCGGTACGTACGGTGTCGGTGCAGGGCCAGCTCACCGAGCGCGCGCTCCAGCTCGGCCGCACGCAGCGCGGCGATCCTGCCCGCCTCCAGGTGCGGGTGCGACCCTTCCCCGTCGGTGACGGTCACGACGTGGACCTCACTCGTGAGCTGGGCCATCGTGCCGCCGAACCCCAGAACCTCGTCGTCGGGGTGGGCGGCGACCACCACGACGGGCCCGGACGGCGGCCGGGTGACGGGCAGCCGCGCCAGCCCGGACCAGGCCGCCCACTGCTCTTCCGGGGTCCCGGGGGCGTCGATCGCCCCGGCAGCGGCCTCACGGTCGAAGGAGCCGATCACTTTCGCGGCCCCGCTTCCGGCCCGACCAGGACCCCGAGTTCCGCGAGGTTGCGGTCGGCGTGGTGCTGGCGGATGTACACCGTCAGGTCGACGGCATTACGGGCGTGGCGCGGGTCGTGGCACAGCGGCCCGGCGCCGGTCGCCCGCCCGACCCGGTCCAGTACGTCGCTGCAGGCCCGTTCCGCGATCGCCCGTACCCGCAGGCTGCGCAGCCGGGCGGTGTCCGAGCGGTCCAGCGGATCGGCGTCGATGGCCCGCGCGGCCTCCCACAGCACGGTCTCCGCCGCGTGCAGCGCCACGTCCACCGCGCCCAGGTGCGCGGCGGTCAGCGGGTCTTGCGTACGGGCACCCGCCTGCAGTGTGTCGGCGACCGCCCGGGCCCCGCCGAGCCAGCAGGCGGCGACTCCGATGCCGCCGTGCTGGAACCCCGGCCGGTCCAGATAGGCCCCCACGCCGCCGACCGGCCGGCCCGGCACCGCCGTGAAGCGCACGTCGGGGGTGTCGCTGCCCGCCATGCCGATGGCCTGCCAGGTGCCTTCCAGCGGTTCGTAACCGGGGTGGTCGGTGCTGACGGCGAAGAGCCTGCGCCCCTCCGTGGTGTCGGCCGTGACCAGGCCGTGGGTGCAGGAGTGCGCTCCCGAGCAGTACGCCTTGAGGCCTTCCAGCAGCCACCGATCGCCCTCCTGGCGCGCTTGGAGGCCGGTGCCGGGCGGCTGCGCGGCCCACACCCCCCAGCGCTCGCCGGGGCCGGGTGCCGTCTCCCCCAGCTCGTTCAGGATGGCTGTGGCATCGGCATGGCCCTCCGCCAGCCGGGCCAGCGACAGGTCGGTGCGGCCCAGCGCGTACAAGGCGGCGAAACGATCACGAGTCCGTCCCGCACCCGGCAGCGGCAGCTCCCGCGCCCCCGCGTCCACCCAGGCGCGGAATCGTTCCGCCACCGACCGCCGCACCTCTTCGGCATCCGGAACGAGTCTCGTCTCCAGGCCCACATTCACGCCACGTCCCACCTTTCTCACGGCCGTGACCGGCAGTCGCCTCCAGGAATTCCCGGCCCGCACGTCGTCGTGGGCCCGGCCCGATCCGAATACCCCGCAATCGATCTCTTATACGGCGCCTGCGCTCAGCCTCCGTCCGCGCCACCCGTCACACGTGTCCCGCCCGGAACCACCGACGCCACCACCCGACCTCACCCACCCTTCGCCACTCTCCGTAAACGCACCACTACGGTTGCGCAAACACACGCCCTGTCGAGCTGGTCGGCCAGATCAGCCAGGTCGTCGGCGTACAGGTCGAACCGGTCCGAGGAAGTGGGCGGGTCGCCGACGGGACGGGCGACGTAGGCCGTACGCAAGCCGTGAGCCTGGGCCGCGCGCAGGTCCCACGCGTGGGTGGCGACCATCAGCAGTCGCTCCGGCGCTGCTCCGGAGACGGTGACGGCCAGTTCGTAGACGGCCGGATCGGGCTTGTAGGACCGGGCGTCCTCGGCGGACAGGGCCTGGTGCCAGCGCCGCCCGGCGTGGGCGTTGAGAGCCGGCAGCGCCGCCCTGCTCGCGTTGGAGAGGCCGATCAGCGGGAACCGTTCGGCGAGCCGGGCGAGCCCTGCCACGATGTCGGGCCACGGCGGGAGCCGGCGGCCCGACGCGGCCAGCGCCGCCACGGCAGCCGGATCGTCGACTCCGGCGGCGTCGGCCACCGACCGGGCGGCCTCCAGGTCAAGCGCGTCGCTCGTCAGGTAGGGCCGGGCACCGTCGAGGATGCGACGCTGCTCGCGGTCGACGTGCCGCTGCCACAGCGACAGCAGCCGCTCGACCCCGGGCTCGTCGAGCGACGGGGCGAGCTCGCAGATGCCCGCGCGGATACCGGCGGGTTCGTCAACGAGCGTACCGAGGATGCCGAATACGACGGCTTCGATCTTCAGCTCCGGCATGAGGGGCATCTCCCGACCTGTTCAAGGGGCACGTGAGGACGTAGCCATGGGCCGAACACAGCGGAACGCCACCCCAATTCCCCGCCCTCCACACCAGAACCTCACGCCCCGTCAGGCGGCCGGCCGACCGACGAGACCCCAAGACCGGTTTCGTATCACCGGGCATACCGGGTGACGCCGGCGAATATCCCGTGCCGAGCCGCCGCCCGAAGTGCAGACTCACTCCATGGCGGACATGGCGGACATGCGGGCATTCCGGGACGCGGTCACCGGCTGGGCGGCCGGCGGCCCCGGCGGGCCGGCGAACGACCTGGCTGGGCGACTGCGGGTACGGACAGCGGTGCTGCTGGAAGGGCCGAGCGACCTGGCGGCCGTCGAGGCGCTGGCCGATCGGCGCGGCCGGGACCTGACCGCCGAGGGCGTGTGCGTCGTACCGATGGGCGGAGCCATGAGCGTCGGCCGCTACGCCGGACTCCTCGGACCGCCCGGCCTCGGCCTGCGCCTGGCAGGACTGTGCGACGAAGGCGAACAGCGCTTCTACGACCGCGGCCTGCAGCGGGCACGGGCGCCACGCCGGAACTTCTTCGTGTGCGTGACGGACCTGGAGGACGAGCTGATCCGCGCACTGGGCACGGCAAGGGTCGAGGAGATCATCCGGGCCGAGGACGACCTCCGCGCCTGGCAGACCTTCCAGCGCCAGCCCGCACAGCACGGACGGCCACAGCACCAGCAGCTACGACGCTTCCTCGGCACGAAGAAGGGCCGCAAGATCCGCTACGGCCGCCTCCTCGCCGAGGCCCTCGACCCCGGACAGGTACCGCTTCCGCTCGACGACCTGCTGACGAGTCTGTGAGTGCTTGCTCCGCCGAGAAGCCTCTCGCCGTCGCGCCGGATCTCGCGCCCGAAGGCGAAGCGCGTACCGGCTGACGGTGAGCCGGTACGCGTGCGCCGCTGTCAGGGTGTCAGGGCCTCGGCTCCATCGTCGTCCGGTCGGATGCCGCCCCCTGGCCGCCGGTCTCTCCCGCGGCAGTCGGCCAATCACCGGAACCGGTGGCCGGCGAGCCAGTGGCCGGCGAGCCGGTCGTCGACGAGCCGGTGCCCAGGCCGAGGCGTAGGAGTACGAGGTGGGCGACATCGGTGATGGTGCCGCCGCTGCGCAGCAGTTCGAGCGGGGGGATCTCGATGTCGAACCGCCGGCGCAGTGACACCAGCATCTCGGCGAGCATCAGGGAGTCCAGTCCGTACTCGTCGAGCCGCCGGTCGTGGTCGAGGTCCTGCTCGTCCATGTGCAGGACGCCCGCGAGCAGGTGTGCCAGGTTCTCGGCGATGGCGCGTACCGCGTCCTCCGGGGGCATGGCCGCCAGCGCCTGGAGGATCTCCTCCCGGGTACGGTCCGCGCCGTCCATGCGCTCGGGCAGGAGGAGGGAGAGCCGCGGGCTGCCGAGTGTCGGCAGCAGTCCGCGCAGGCGTGCCCAGTTGTAGCGTCCGACGCCTGCCACTTCGGCGCCGCCGTGACCGGCCAGCCGGTCCGCCGCGGCGAAGGCTTCGTGCGGTGCGAGGGGTTCCATGCCGACGGAGGCGAGGGCCTGGGTCAGGTCGTTGCGGGCGACGTACCCGGTTTCGCCGATGGCGCCCCAGGCGATCGCCTGCCCGGCCTTCCCGGCCCGTCGGCGACGGCGTACCAGGGCCTCCGTGATGAGGTTGGCCGCCACGTAGTTGGCCTGCCGGATGTTGCCGAGGAGCGTCGTTCCCGAGGAGTACGTCAGGAACGTTTCGACGTCGCGTTCGTCGGCCAGCTGGTCGAGCACCAGGACACCGCCGGCCTTGGGGGCCAGTGCCGCGGCGAACCGCTCGTCGCTGAGCCCGGTCAGCAGGTCGTCCTCCAGGGACATCGCACAGTGCACGATGCCGCGCAGCGGATGGCCGCCGGCTTCGATGCCGTCCACGATGCGCCGCATGGCTGCCGGGTCCGACGTGTCTGCGGCGTGGGCGGTGGCCTGGACGCCGCGCGCGGCGAAGCCGGCCAGCAGGTCGGCGGCTCCGGGGGTCTGCCGGCCGCGGCGGCCGACCAGGGCCAGTCGCCGTACGCCCCGGTCGGCCAGCCAGCCGGCCGTCGCGGCGCCGAAGCCGCTCAGGCCGCCGGTGACGAGATAGGCGCCGTGCGGGTCGAACTCGGGCGCCGCCATCCGCCTCTCGGCCCTGACATCTTCGTCGAGCGGGTCGAAGGCCACGACGACCTTGCCGACGTGGCGGGAGTGCTGCATCAGATGGAACGCCTCGGCCACCCGCGCGTCGGGATACACGCTGTACGGCAGCGGGCGGTAGGCCCCGTCCCGTACCCGTTCGACGACCTCCGCGTACAGTGCCGCGCCGCGGTCGGGGTCGAAGGCGAGGGTGGTGAGGTCGACGCCGAAGAAGGCGATGTTGTTGCGGAAGGGGCGCAGCAGCAGCGGATTGTTCTCGTAGATGTCCCGCTTTCCCAGTTCGATGAAACGACCGCCGGGGCGCAGGAGTTCCAGACTGCGGGTGATCGCTTCGCCGGCGAGGGAGTTGACGACGACATCGACTCCCCGGCCGCCGGTGAGGTCCATGACCCGGGGGGCGAACTCCAGGCTGCGTGAGTCGAGGACGTGGTCGGCCCGCAGGTGGCGCAGGAGTTCCCGTTTCGCGGGGGTGCCCGCGGTGGCGATCACCCGGGCGCCGCACCGTTGGGCGTACTGGAGGGTGGCCAGGCCGATGCCGCCCGCTCCGCCGTGCACCAGAACGGATTCTCCTGCCTGGAGCCTCGCCAGGTGTCCGAGGCTGTAGTGCACGGTGGCGAAGACGACGGGCAGGGTCGCCGCCTCGGCGAAGCCCATGCCGTCGGGGAGGTGCCCGAGGGCGTGTTCGGAGGTGAGGGTGTGGGAGGCGAGGGAGGCGGGCGCGAGGCCGTAGACCCGGTCACCGGGCCGGAAGCCGCGGACATCGGGGCCGACGGCGGTGACGACTCCGGCGCATTCCAGACCGAGCCCGGCTTCGGTGCAAGTGCCTTCGATCGCTTCCGGCGGCAGCAGCCCGACCGCCTGCATCATGTCGCGGTAGTTCAGTGCGGCGGCCCTGACAGCGAGGGCCACTTGGCCGGGGCCTGCCACGGGCGGGGAGTTCTCCACCCAGGCGAGGTCGTAGGACAGGCCGGGTGAGCGTACTTCCAGGGTGTAGCCGGCCGACGTGCTGGTGTGGGGGTGGGGGTGGGTGTCGGTACGCGTCGCCATCAATGTCGCGGGAGGCAGTGGTACTTCACGGGGTACGAATCTGCCCCCGCAGGCCGTGATGACGGTTTCGCCCTCCTCGTCCTCCACCAGAAGTTCGCGGGCGACACGGGCGGCGTCGACGGCGGCGACGCCGGTACGGTCCAGCGAGATGACGCGGACCGTCAGCCGCGGCTCCTCGTTGCTCAGGCTCCGCGCCACGCCCCAAACGGCCGCGTCCTGCACGGCGAGGGGCCTTTCGGGCGGCGGTAGTACGCCGCTGGGCCGGGTGACCAGGGTCAGCGACGCCGTCGCTTCGTCGCCGAGCTTCGCACAAACCTTCGCTACGCCTCGCATGGCGGCCGCGCGCCGGGTGGCGAGCGCCACCACTTCGCCGGGGTCGGTGGGGTTCTCGTCGCCGAGGATGATGCAGAGGTGGCCGCCGCCTTGTCCTTCGTGGCCTTCATGGCCTTCATGGCCTCCTGTCTTGTGGAGTTTCGCTGCCCAGGCCGCGGGGTCCGGGCCCGCCACGCACACCTGGACCGCGGTTTCGTGCGGCGCGTCGTCGCGGTCCGTGCCGGCCTGGGACATTTCGCCCTGGGGCCGTTCACCCCGGGCTCGTTCGTCTCGGGCCGACCCGATCAGCGCGGCGATCTCGTGCGCCAGCGGGAGTTCACCGGTGGTTTCCGCCGCGAGGATCCAGCGGCTTCCCGGTGGGGCGGCGGGCAGCGGCCGGGCTTCGGCGGCTCGCCGCGGAGCGGCGGCGAGCAGGACCGAGAAGTCGTCGCGGCACGGTGGCACGTCGTCGCCGGTGCGTACGATGTCGGTGAACCCGTTTCGCTCCAGCAGGTCGGGCCACCGGTCCCCGGGCAGCAGCAGGGACTCCGGTCGCTGCTCGTGGTCGCGACGGTCCCAGAAGCTGTCCAGCGTGCCGAAGAACGGCGCGATCATGTGCGGATCGTGACTCTCGACCGCGAGCAGCAGCCCCCCGGGTGCCAGTAGGGAAGCCACGTGGCGGATCGCGGTGTTCAGGTCCTTGGCCGTGTGGAGGGCGTTGGCGGCCACCACCAGGTCGAAGCCCGCCTCGGGCAGGCCCTGTTCGGCCGGTGCGGTGTCGAGGTCGAAGGGGCGGTACGACACGAAGTCGTACGCGGCGAAGCGGCGCTCGGCGCGGGCCAGGAAGGCCACCGCGATGTCGGTGCAGACGTACTGGGTGCGCTCGGGCGGGAGCAGGGGCAGCAGCGCCGCCGAGGTGCCTCCGGTGCCGGCGCCCACCTCCAGGACGCGCAGCGGCCGGTCGGCCGGCCATGACCGGACCAGTTCCCGCAGGAGCGCCTGGGCGATCCTGTTGTGGAAGCGGCCGGTGACGGCGGTGTCGTACAGCTGCTCGACCTCGGCGAGAGCGTGACTGCCATCGATGGCCAAGGGTTCCCCGGTGTCCCGGTCGCCCTGCGGGAGAAGGCCCTGCAGGCCGCTGGCGGCAAGCCGGCTTTCCACGGAGAACTGCGGGAAGTCCAGGAGCAGGCGACGCAGCGGTTCCGTCCCGTCGATCCTGTCGATCACGTCCGGCCCGTCGGCTGTCCCGGTGCGGGTCAGGCGGTACCGGTCCGTCCGGGAACGTTCCAGCAGACCGTGGCGCTCCAGCTCGGGGAGCATCATGTCGAGGTAGGGCACCCGCCGCGCCGGCATGCCCGCCGCGACCAGATCGGGAATGCCGAAGGTGGCGGTGGCGTCGTCGGGGGCGTCGGATAGCAGCGAGGCGATGGCAGCCGCGTGCTGGTGGGCGCTCGCCTTCTTGAAGGACTCCGCGAACCGTTCGTACGGCTGTGAGTGCCAGTCGGCGCGCAGGGCCGCGATGCGCCCGGCGGCAGCGGTCACCAATGCCGTGGGCGTCGCTGTCGGCCCGTCCGCCGGTGTCTCCGCGCCGTTCGGCCGGGCCCGCAGCACCGTGTGATGTGTGGTCAGCGGGGTGCGTTGGGCGCCTGCCAGGCGGCGGAGCCGGCACTGGTCCAGGGTGACGCTGACCGCGCCTTCCTCGTCGGTGACCGTGATGTCCCAGCACGCCTCGACGGCCGACAGCGAGCGGCGGCGCGCGTGCACCCAGCCGGACGCGGCGGGCGCACGCCAGACGCGGGCGGTGCCGATGGCGGCCGGCAGGTACACGCTGCCGTCGGCCACCGCTCGGGCGATCAGCGGCGCCCCGGCCTGCAGTGCGCCGTCCAGCAGGGCCGGGTGGACCGTGTACTCCTCGCCGGGCGTGTCGTGCCGGTAGGCCGCCAGCACCTCACCGTCCCCGACATGCAGTTCGCGCAGTACCTGAAACGACGGGCCGTACTGCAAGCCCGCTTCGCCCACCGCCGCGTAGTGTTCCGCGCCGCCGACGACCCTCGGGCAACGGGCGCGGATGCCGGTGAGGTCCACGTCGGCGGGGGGCTGCCCGAGGAGGGCCCGCACCCGCGCGCGCACGTGGGGGCGCGGCTGGCGGGTCTGTGCGTCGGTGCTGGTGATGCGTACCGTTCCGTCGTCCGGTGTCAGGGCGAGTTGTACGCGTACGCTGCCGGCGTCCGCCCAGGGCACCACCAGAGGGCGGGTGATCTCCAGGCAGTCCACCTCGGCCGGGCCGCCCAGGACCAGGCGCCCGGCGGCCAGCGCCATCTCCACGTAGGCGGTCGCCGGGACGACGACCGAGCCTGCCAGTTTGTGGTCGGCCAGCCAGGGTGCCAGCGCGGGTTCGACGGCGCCCTGCCAGGTCGGCAGGGGTGAGGGCAGCCGCTCCCCCAGCAGCGGGTGGTCCAGGAGCCCCGAGCCGCTGGTGCGCAGCCAGGTCTGCGGAGTGCCGTTCCAGTGCTTCTCGCGCTGCCACGGGTACGCCGGAAGCCGCACGACGCGGCCCTGACGGGGAAAGTGGCGACCCCAGTCCAGGCGGGCGCCCTGCGCCATGAGCGTGGTCACCGTACGGTGCAGGGCCGCGCGGCCGTCGGTGCCGCGGCGCAGCGAGGCGGTCACCGCCACCGGGGTGCGCGGCCTGGTGTGGGCGATCCGGCGCAAGTAGGAGGCCAGCACCGGGTGGGGGCCGACCTCCACGAACACGTCCGTACCAGCGTCCAGGGCGTGCTCCACGGCAGCGGCGAACCGGACCGGTTCGCGGACGTTGCGCCACCAGTGGTCGGCGTCCAGTTCGGTGCCGTCGGCCGGTCCGCCGGTGACGGTCGAGATCATGTCGAGGTGCGCCGCGCCGGGGCGCAGGCCGGCCAGGCCACGGCTCAGCGGTTCGCGGATCGGGTCCATCGCGGCGCTGTGGAAGGCGTAGTGCAGGCCGAGGTCCCGGCACACCACTCCTTGCGCGGTCATCGCGTCGACGAAGCGGCCGAGCTGGTCCCGCGGCCCGGCGACGGTCACGTCGCGGCCGCTGTTGACCGCCGCCGGCTCCAGCCCCGGGTATGCGGCCAGCTCCTTCTCCGCCTTACGGGCCGGCAGGACGACGGCGGCCATCCGGCCCGTGTGGGCGGTGGCGGCCTGGGTACGGCTGCGCTCGGCGATCACCTGGGCCGCCTGGGCGAGGTCCAGCGCACCGGCGACGTACGCGGCGGTGACCTCGCCCACGCTGTGGCCCAGCACGGTGTGCGGGACGACGCCCTGCTCCGCCAGCACGCGCACCACGCCGACCTGTACGGCGAACAGCAGCGGCTGCGCGATTTCGGTGAGCGCCAGGCGGGACCGCTCCTCGGGAACGGTCAGTTCGCCGGCGACGGACCAGCCCAGCCGTGGCGCGAGTGCCGCGTCGACGGCCTCGACCGCTGCCCTGAACACCGCGCTGTGGGCCAGCAGGTCGGCTCCCATGCCCGCCCATTGCGAGCCGTTTCCGGAGAAGACGAATGCGACCCGCCCGTGGGCGACGGCCTGCGGGGTGGTGCCGACGAGGGGGGCGGGCTCCTGACCGGCGGACCGTGCCGGGACGGCGGATTGCGCGGGGATGGTGGGCTGAACCGGGGCGGTGGACTGCGCCGGTACGTGAGCGGCGGCCGGCTTCCCGGCGGGCGGCATCGCCTGCCCTGCGAAGCGGCGCAGTTCGGCGGCCGCGGTTCGAGCATCGCCCAGGACGGCCGCACGATGCGGGTGCTTCCCCCGCCGCAGGCACGTGGTGTACGCGATGTCGTAGAACTCCTGCGGCGACGCGGCCGCCAGGCGGTCGGCCAGCCGGTTCGCCGCCTCGGCCAGCGCGGGCTCGGTGCGGGCCGAGACGATCACGGGGTGAACGTCGTCGGAGTGAACGTCGTCGGAGTCGGCCCCGGAGTGGCACTCGTCCGGTGGCCCGGCCGGGGCCGCGGTCAGGATGACATGGGCGTTGGCACCGCCGAAGCCGAAGGAGTTCACGCCCACGACGGGCCGCTCGACGGCGCCCAGCGCCACCGGCCGGGTGGCGGGGGCGAGGTTGAGTGCCTCGAAGTCGATGTCCGGGTTGGGCGGGTCGGCGTGCAGCGTCACCGGGACCGTCCGGTGGCGCAGTACGAGCAGCGCCTTGAGCAGGCCCGCCATGCCCGAAGCGGGCTCCAGGTGCCCGATGTTGGACTTGACCGAGCCGATCGGCAGCACGCCCGTGCTGCGGTGCCGGCCCAGGGCGCCGCCGATGGCCCGGCACTCCAGCGGGTCGCCGACGAGCGTGCCGGTGCCGTGTGCCTCCAGGTAGACCAGTTCGTCGGGCCCGACGCCCGCCTCCTCGTACACCGAGCGCAGCAGGTCTTCCTGTGCCTCGGCACTGGGCAGTGCCAGGCCCATGGTCCGCCCGTCGCTGTTGGACGCGCTGCCCAGGATGACGCCGTGGACGCGGTCGCCGTCGGCCACCGCGTCGGCGAGCCGCTTGAGGACCACGAGGCCGCCGCCCTCCGCCCGTACGAATCCGTCGGCGCCGGCGGAGAACGCCGCGCACCGGCCGGTCGGCGACAGCATCGACGCCTGGCAGAAGCCCACGTAGTGGTACGGGCTGAGCAGCACGTTGACGCCGGCGGACAGCACGGCGCGGCTGGTGCCGTCGAGCAGGGTGCGGCAGGCGCGGTCCAGCGCCACCAGCGACGAGGAACAGGCGGTGTCCACCGCCATGCTCGGGCCGCGCAGGTCGAAGAAGTGGGACAGCCGGTTGGCGGCGATCGACGAGGCGCCGCCCGACATGGTGTAGGCGTTGACGGCGTCCGGCATCATCATCTGCAGGCCGCCGTACGAGGCGTCGGACACCCCGACGAACACGGCGGTGTCCGAGCCCGCGACGCGTTCGGGGGCGATACCCGCGTCGTCCAATGCTTCCACGGCCAGCTCCAGCAGCAGCCGGTGCTGGGGGTCCATGCGAGACGCCTCTTTCGGCGCGATGCCGAAATAACCGGCGTCGAATCCGGCGATGTCGTCGAGGTAGCCGCCCGCCGCCGTATAGCTCTTCGCGGGACGCGGCATCGAGGTGTCGACGAAGCGGCGGGCCTCGAAGCGGTCCGCCGGCACCTCGCCGACCGCGTCACGGCCCTCTTCCAGCGCTGTCCAGAGCCCGTCGAGGCTGTTGATGCCGCCTGGCAGGCGGCAGGCCGCGCCGACCACCGCGACCGCCCGGTCCGGGGCCGCGGCCATGTGTTCTTGCATGTACGAGCTGCTTTCTTCGGAGACGGACGGCAGGCCGCCGGTGGGCTCGGCGGCAGCCTCGGGCACATCGTTGGACCGCCTCGGGCCGTCGCTTCACGGGTGCGCCGCACGAACGACCCGGTCGAGGCGGAGTCGTACGTTCAGCGTCCGGGCAGGGCACCCGCCTTCCGGTTCTCCGGGCTGCCACCTCGCGGGGCCGGCACGCCGCGCCATGGATGCCGTACCGCCCAGCGCCTTCCGGCGGCATGACCGCCTGCACACTCCCGCTGAAGCTCAGCGGATCCGGGCAGGCGGAGGCGGAGGCGCCAACGCATAGAGGAGCCCTCCTTCGACCGCGAAGACCCGACAAAGCCTTATCCCGGTGGCAAACGACCGATAGTCCATGTGGGTTACGCGCAGTCGGGCAGCGCGGCAGCCGCCTGCTGGAGGTGTTTCTCCGGCGGCCTCGATTCCCTTCGAAAGGCGCGCGACCGGTCCACCATCAGCTGACCTTCTCGCGCATTCTTCGCCCGTTCCCCGCCCGGCCTTCGCCCGTTCCTCGCCCATTACCGCTCCCGTTCCGCCGGCAGCCTGAATTCCGGAGCTTCGAACGAGCCGCGAAGGCTCGGACAGCCGTATCGCGAATCGGGATGAAGAGGGTCAGCGCGCCAGGTGACAACGAGAGGGCCGGCGGCGCCCGCACGGGGCTGCCACAGCGGCGCCACACGCAATGGCCAACGTCGCCCCCGTAAGGAGCACACATGATGCCCCCTCCCTGCCGACCAGGCCCAGCGCGCCCTCTCCGGCATCACCGCGCAACTGGGCGACGCCTCGCTCGCCACCGGGGGCACCTGGCAACCGGTGTGGCTGGCGCTGAGCCCGGACAACGCGAACCTCGTGTACCTCGCCCGGCACCTCGACGGTTCGAACCAGTTCGCCGTGGCCGTCCGCGGCGCGATCGGCAATCCGACCGACATCATGGAGGACCTCCCGGCCGGTCGCACGTCACCGTGGCCTCGGGCACGACCCTCTCCCAGGCCCTGGCCGAGCTCCTGACGTCCGCGTTCTCCTCACCCCGGCCGACGGTCCACGTGACCGGCCACAGCCTCGGCGGTTGCATCGCGACGATGCCGGACCCGTGCCTCCTGGCACAACGCCGGCCGAACGCGCCGCAGTTCGCGCTCCTCACCTTCGCCGCCCCCACCGCCGGCCCCCAGAACTTCGTCGATCACCTCGACTCCCTGCCGCTGAGCATGAACCAGCGCTATGTCAAGGACTTCGACATGGTGCCGCTCGCCTGGTGCGACCTGCCCGCGGCCACGTCGTGGTATCCGCCGGCCACGGGCCCGGTGGCGAACGCGGACGTGAAGATTCTGCTGCCGGAGATCGACCTGCTCAAGAAGCAGAACGTCTACGTCCAGCAGCCCAGCCCGCGGGCACCTGCCCGATGAACCCGGTGCGCGGTCTCCCCCATCAGCGGAAGCGACGGCACCCAGGTCACCGTCGACGGCTCGGGGTACGTCGACGGCGCCACCGTTCGGTTCAGGGACCATGCCGCGAGCGGAGTCTGCGTCACGTCCCCGACCCGGCTCACGGCGACGGCGCCACGCCGGGCGCTCCTGGGCCCGGACACGGTCGGCATCACCGTGACGGTCGGCGTGGCCACCTCACCGACCGGTCCGGCCGATGCGTTCACGTACACGGACTGACCGGGCATGTTCGGCGCATGGACGAACGCGCCGCGAACGGCTATCTCCTGGACAACCGGCAGCCCGAGGCGGGCGAGCGCTTCGACGCGCTGGCCGCCCTCTTCGACGCCTCCACCTTCCGCCACCTCGACGACCTCGGGGTCACGGCGGGCTCGCGTTGCTGGGAGGTGGGGGCCGGCGGGCCGTCGGTGGTCCGCGGTCTCTCCGAACGCGTCGGCCCCACCGGGTACGTGCTGGCCACGGACATCGACACGTCGTGGACGGCGGCCGCGGCCGGGCCGCAGGTCGAGATCCGCCGCCATGACATCGCCGTCGACGAGCCGCCGGCCGGCCTCTTCGATCTCGTCCATGCCCGCCTGGTCCTCGTCCACGTCGCCGACCGCGGCCGTGCCCTGCATACGATGACGAACTCCCTGCGCCCCGGTGGGTGGCTCCTGCTGGAGGACGCCGATCCGGCGCTCCAGCCGCTCAGTTGCCCCGACGAATCCGGACCTCGGCAGCGCCTGGCCAACAAGCTCCGCCACAGCTTCCGGGAACTCCTCGCCGAACGCGGCGCGGACCTTTCCTACGGTCGCCGTCTGCCGCGTCTGCTGCGCGAGTGCGGCCTGACCGACGTCCAGGCCGACGGGTACTTCCCCGTTACGGGCCCGGCGTGTGCGGCCCTGGAGGCGGCCACGGTGCGACAGGTCAGCGATCAGCTGGTGGCCGGCGGCCGTGCGACGCGGGCGGAGATCGACACTCATCTCGCCAATATCGCCGCGGGCGACCTGGACCTGGGCATGGCCCCGATGATCTCCGCATGGGGGCGGAAGCCGACCGTCTGACAGGGCCGGCACCCCTCCCACCGGCAACTCACTCGAACACAACCATTCGTCCGGCTCACCGGTCACACGAGCGTGAATTGGCGCCCTCGCACGCCCGTATGGAAGAGGAACCGATGAAGTTTCACCGGACCATGGCCACAGCCGTCGCCGTTACCGCCTTGGCGCCGGCCGCCCTGCTGGCAGCCCCCACCGCCTACGCCGCCGAAGGAGCCCAGGAGAACCTGCCCAGCTGCACCGACGTCTCCACCGCGTACGGCGATTACGAGCAGAAGACCATCAAGCTCGTGCAGACCGACGCGGACGGTCCCGTCGTACGGGGCGGAGGCTGGCGGTCGTTCCGGGCGTCGGTGACCAACATCAGCGACCAGGACGTGTCGACGCTCGACGTCTCCGTACTCGCCTGGCGGCAGGTGGAGGACGAAACTCCGGTACTGGGCACGTTCATACGGTTCGAGTACAAGTCGGCTCAGACCGGCAAGTGGATTCCGGTGGACAGGAACGCGTCCGGCGGCTTTGTGACCGACGGCGTCCTGAAGGCCGGCAAGACCGTGACGTACGAGCTGCGCCTGCGTGCCACGGCGGATCTGCCGGCGCACATGACCTGGGGGGACGTCAGCGTTGACGCGTCCTTCGTGGATCACTACCGCTTCCCTGACGGCACCGTCGTGCCCTGCAACGGCGGCACCACGGGGCAGAACGGGATCAGAATCGTGAACGCGACCGCCTGATCGGGACCGTCCCGGCCCGGCCCCGCCCCCAACGGGCGAGGCCGGGCCCATCATTGACTGCACGCAGGACGGAACGCGTACAGAAGAGCGGAGTGGAACGTGAATCGCATACTGGTCATCGGTGGCGGGATCGCCGGCACGGCGACCGCACTGGCCCTGCACAAGGCGGGGTTCGACGTCACGGTGCACGAGGCGCACCCCGACACGGCCGAGGACATCGGGGCGTTCCTGACCTTGGCGAGCAACGGTATGCGCGCCTTGGCGCAGCTCGACGCCTCGGACGCGGTCACCTCGATCGGCTTTCCGCTGCGCTCGCTGCGGCTGCTCGACGACCGGGGCGGCGAGGTGGCCCACGCGCCGATGGGAGAGGCCGACGACGCGCTTCTGCGGTTCCGGTGTCTGCGCCGTGGCGAGTTGAACGCCGCTCTGCAGGCCGAGACGGTCCGCCGGGGCATCAGGCTGTCGCACGGGACACGGTCGGTGTCCATCGAGGACGGCCCGGAGCAGGTGACCGCGCGTTTCGCGGACGGCGATGTCGTCACCGGTGATCTGCTCATCGGCGCGGACGGCTTGAACTCGACCGTCCGGCGGTCGATCGCCCCCGGCGTGGAGCCCGTGTACGCGGGGCAGCGCGTCTTCTACGGATACAGCCGCAGCGCCCCGGTGGCCGAGGACACCGGGCACATCACCATGGTGCGCGGCAGCAAAGCCGCCTTCGGCTACGCGGTGTCGCCGGACAGGGAGACGTACTGGTTCGCCCGCGTCGTCGCCGAAGCCATCCCTGCCGAGGGTTTCGCGGAGGCCGCCGCCGCGCGCCGGCGTGCGGAACTCGTCGAGCTGCTGAGCGAAGACGCCACCCCCGCCGCGGACATCGTCGCGGCCTCCCCCGACGTCATCATGGCCACCAACGCGACGGAGCTTCCGCCCGGCACCCCCTGGCGCTCGGGGCGGACGCTGCTCATCGGCGATGCGGCGCACGCGGCGTCGCCTGCGACGGGCCAAGGCGCCTCGATGGCTCTGGAGGACGCCGTCATTCTGGCCAAGTCCCTGCGGGACGCGCCCGACATGGAGGGCGCGCTTTCCCTCTACGAGGCGTGCCGTCGCCCGCGCGTGGAGCACAACATCACCGTCAGCGGCCAGATTTCACGCGGTACCCACATGCCGTCACGCACGGGCCCCGGCCCAGCCCCGCAGCGTCCTGGCGACGACTCTCTGATCCAGCAGCTGCATTGGGACACCGACATGCGCTCCATCCGTATCTGAATCGCAATCGCGCAACTGCTGTGCGAACCGCTCAACGGGCCGGGGTGAGAGGCTCCCTAAGTGGTCGGCTGCCGAAGTCCTTCGGGGGTTGACGCGGTAGCCAGTGTCATGTGTGCGTCTCGTCAGGTACCGGGCCGGCCAGGCAGTTGAGGAAGAGGGCCCCTCCCCCCTCATGGGGGAGGTGACTGTACGGGTCTCCGTCCTGGGCCGGTCCGGAAGCTCAAACCCGGAACCGACGACGTGAAGGCAGCATGCCGACAGGATGGTGGACATGATCACCGTCGCGCTCGATACCGCCGTTCCGCCCGCGCCCCGCTGGGCAATCCGGGCTGCTCATGTCGCCGCGCTCGTCACCCTGCCGACCGGGATCTGGCGCCTCCTGCTGGCGGCCGGCCATCCGGCCGGGTACACCGACGCCGGCTACGCGGCGATGGGCCTCACCGGCTGGGGTGCGGTGTACGTGGTCGGCCTCAGTGCGGCCGGCGAGGCACTCGCACTGCTCACGCTCGGCCTCGCCCGGCCCTGGGGCGAGGTGCTCCCGCGCTGGATACCCCTGCTCGGCGGCCGCCGGGTCCACCCCACGGCGGCCGTCGTCCCGGCCGGCCTCGGCGCCATCGCCCTGACCGTCCTGTGGACGCCGTTCGTCGCCTGGTGGGCCATCCCCCACCCCGGCATGACCGTGCTCGGCAACGTCATCGTCGGATTCCTCTACCTGCCCCTGGTCGCCTGGGGGCCACTGCTCGGCGCCGTCGCCATCTCGTACCACCGCCGGCATCGCGCGACATGGTCGAAGTAACCATCGACCGAGTGCCGGCGAGCGGCGTGTTCCGGATCGTGGACAACGGCTCCTCCCGCTGGAGGCAGAAGGCCGCCGACCGACTTGCCACGGCGTTTCCGAACGCCGTCATGGTCCACACGTCCGTGCACGCTTTCTGACTGGATCAGGTGGAAAGACTTCCCGAGCTGACCGCTGAGTCTCATCCCGCGCGCGGAGGTACGCCTCCAGTTCAGCGGCGCCGGCCAGCATCGCGCGCCCACGGGTGGACAGCCGGCCGTGCCAGTCGCGCAGTGCGGCTTCCAAGGGCTCCACCCCGCCGGCCGCCCGTACCTGGGTGATCAGCGGGGCGATCTGCTCCAGCAGGTAGCCGCCCCGGCGGAGCTGGTGGACCAGTCGGGCGTCCCGTACGTCGGCCTCGTCGTAGACGCGGTATCCGGTGAGCCGGTCACGGCGCGGCCGGACCAGCCCGGCGCGCTCCCAGGTGCGCAGGGTCGCGGGCCGGATGCCCAGCAGGTCGGCGAGCGGTCCGATGAAGGTGGCGCCGGTGGTGGGCGCCGTGTCGGTCTCGGGTGGCGTGCGGGGCTCCAGGTCGTGGATGGCTCTTTCCACGGCCTGGAGGGTGCGCCGGTCGTCCAGGAGCTGGGCGTGGCTCTCGTCGATGAGGCGGCATGCCTCGTCGTCCGCGCCCTGGTTCACCGCTTGCATGACCGATGCCGCCGTCCGGTGGCCGTGGCCCGGCACCAGGGCGAGGAACGCGCGCAGGGCCCGCGCGTGCAGCGGGGTGTAGGTGCGGTAGCCGTGCGGTGTGCGGTCGGCGGCCGGAAGGATGCCGGCCTCCTCGTAGTTCCTGACGGCCTGCGTGGACAGACCGTGTCCACGCGCCAGGTCGATCGGCCTGAGCCGATCGCCGTTTTGAAGGTTACGTCCCAAAATCCTGGAGCTTTCGCGCAAAAGTTTCCACCGAAGATTCAACGATACCGTTGAGGCCATGGCAATTGACATCAAGGACTTCACCCATGCCGTCGAAGCCACCGCCGTACTGAAGCTGCTTCCGGCCCGGCCGCGGCTGCTCGCCCTGGGCGAGCCCACCCACGGCGAGGACATCCTGCTCGACGTACGCAACGACCTCTTCCGGCAGCTCGTCGAGCAGGAGGGCTACCGGACGATCGCGATCGAGAGCGACTGCATGCTGGGCCTGCTCGTGGACGACTACGTCACCGCGGGGACGGGCACCCTCGACGAGGTCATGGCGCGCGGCTTCAGCCACGGGTTCGGCGCGTCGGCGGCCAACCGCGAACTCGTGCGCTGGATACGGACGTACAACGACGGCCGGCCCGCGTCCGAGCGGGTCCGCTTCGCCGGCTTCGACGGCCCGCTGGAGATCACCGGCGCCGCGAGCCCCCGGCAGGCCCTCACCGCGCTCCACGGCTACCTCGCGGCCCGGGTGGACGCCGGCCTGCTGCCCTGCACAGCGGAAACGCTCGACCGTCTGCTCGGCGCCGACGACCGGTGGAACGATCCGGCCGTGATGATGGACCCGACCCGGTCCGTGGGGCAGACGGCCGAGGCCAGGGAGCTGCGGGTGCTCACCGACGATCTGGTGGCGCTGCTGGACGAGCAGTCGCCGCATCTGATCACGGCGACCTCGCGGGACGGCTGGGACCGGGCGCGCCTGTACGGGCGTACCGCCGTCGGGTTGCTGCGGTACCACTTCTGGATGGCCGACACGTCACCGGCCCGTATGACGCGGCTGGTCGGGGTGCGGGACCAGATGATGGCCGACAACCTCTTCGCCGTCGCCGAACGGGACCCGGTGCTGGTCCACGCCCACAACCTCCATCTCCAGCGGGACAGGGCCATGACGCGGATGGGCGACGAGCCGCTGGAATGGTGGGGCGCCGGCGCGATCGTGAGCGCCCGCCTGGGCGAGAGGTACGCCTTTCTGGCCACGGCACTCGGCACGATCCGGCACCGGGGAGTCGACGCCCCGCCGCCGGGCACCGTCGAGGGACTGCTGTACGCGCTTCTGGAGGACCGCTGCGTCGTCGACGCTCCCCGGCTGGTGGCCGCCCTCGGCGACACGCTGCCCGACCCGCGCGAGTCACCGTACTACGGCTACTTCCCGCTCGACCCGGAGCACTTGGCCAGGCACGACGGACTCCTGTTCATCAAGGACGTGCCGCAGGGCTGAGCGGGCGCGCGCAGCTTCCCCGTCAGTCGTAGACGACCCGGAATTCCGGGGCTCCCGCCTCGTACTTCTCAAGCAGGGCGCGGAGTCTGCCGGCTGCTTCCGGGGCCCGCAGTGTGGCTGCCCCGAATAGTGCGAACCGCGATGAAGTCATCGCCAGGTCCGCGACAGAGCCACGACGGCCCGGCCGGGGCGCCCGCCCTACTCAGGCGCGCG
The DNA here is from genome assembly GCF_055577005.1 of Streptomyces sp. NPDC033221. Taxonomy (NCBI): domain Bacteria; kingdom Bacillati; phylum Actinomycetota; class Actinomycetes; order Kitasatosporales; family Streptomycetaceae; genus Streptomyces; species Streptomyces sp. NPDC033221. Next base: position 61,288 of record NZ_JBVIQN010000025.1, read on the forward strand.
CCCCGGCCGGGCCGGTCCGTCCTCGCTATCAGTGCTCTGCGGGCATCTCCGGGTTGCGCCGGACTCCGGCTGCGGCGAGGACCGCGCCGACCACGCACAGCACGCCGGTGACGAGGGCCGCCGTGTGCACACCGTTGATGAACGCCTGGCCGCTGCCTTCGACGACCGCGGACCTCAGCTGTTCCGGCATGTCGCCGCCGACCGGCGACGCTCCCATCGCCACCGCGTCCTTGGCCTCGTGGAGATGCGCGGCCATGGGGGCGGGCACCCCGGCCGAGGTCAGCTCGTCCGTCAGGGTCGTGCCGACCCTGCTGCTGATCAGGGACATCAGGACTGACGTCCCCAGAGCGCCGCCGACCTGCAGCGCGGTGGCCTGCAAGCCGCCGGCGACCCCCGCGTCACTGACGGGCGCGTTGCCGACGATCGCGTCGGAGGAGGCGGCCATCACCATGCCCACGCCCAGGCCGAGCGCGATGAACGGCGGCCACATCGCCGCGTACGAGGAGTGCACGCCCCAGCCGAGGATGCCGAAGGAGGCGCCTGCTTGCAGCACCATGCCCAGCGGCATCGACAGCCGGGCGCCGAACCGTTCGGTGAGCTTCGCGCCCAGGGGTGAGGCGACCACGGAGGCCAGGCTCAGCGGCAGGGTGCGTACGCCGGCCTCGACGGGCGTGAAGCCGCGTACGTTCTGCAGGTAGAGCATGACGAAGAAGATCACGCCGAGCAGGACGAAGAAGTTGACGGCGGTGATGACCGTACCGATGGTCAGCGCGGGGCTGCGGAACAGCCGCATCGGCAGGATCGGGTGCCCCCGGTCCGAGCCGGTACGGGAGTTCGGCGCCGGGCGCCCGAGACGCGTCTCGTACCAGCCGAAGCCCAGCAGGACGACGATGCCCGCCGCGAGCACTCCGAGGGTCGAGCCCGCGGTCCACCCCCACGACTCCCCCTTGACGACGCCGAAGACGACGAGGAGCAGGCCGAGCGCGAGGAGGATCACGCCGGGGATGTCGAAGCGGTGGCGGCCCGCCGGGCTCTTGCTCTGCGGCAGGACGAACGCGCTGAACGCCAGGGCCAGGACGCCGATGGGAGCGTTGATGTAGAAGACCGACTGCCAGTTGACGTGCTCGACCAGGAGCCCGCCGACGATCGGGCCGAGTGCCGTGGACACGGACGACACCATGGCCCAGATGCCCACCGCCATACCGAACTTCTTCGGCGGGAAGGCCGCGCGCAGCAGACCCAGGGTGTTGGGCATGAGGAGGGCGCCGAAGAAGCCCTGCACCGCGCGGAAGGCGATGACGCCCTCGATCGAGCCCGACAGGCCGATGGCCACCGAGGCCAGGGCGAAGCCGGCGACGCCGACCAGGTAGTACGTACGGCGGCCGAACCGGTCACCGAGCTTGCCGCCGAGGATCAGCGTGGCGGCCAGGGCGAGCAGGTAGGAGTTGGTGACCCACTGCAGATCGGCGGTGGAGGCGTGCAGGTCCCGGCCGATCTCCGGGTTCGCGATCGAGACGACCGAGCCGTCGAGGCCGACCATGAACAGGCCGAAGGCGACCGCGATGAGCGTCAGCCAGGGGTGGCCGCGTCGGCCGCCTGCCGGTTCCGGCGCGGGCGGAGCGTGGGTGGGCAGGGGTGAGCTGCCCATGACGGAGGAGGACATGGAGATGCCTTGCTTCTTCGAAGAGGGAATTACGGCGTTGCCGTGAGGAGCGATGTACGGCGCTGCCGGGAGGAGGGACATGCCCGCCTCGCAGAGGAGAGCGCGGTGCTACCGTCGGCCGCTCGGGACGTCAGTCCGAGGCACGGTGGATCTGCTGCGCCAGTCCCTGGAGGGCGCCGAGGGCGGACCCGATGGCGTCGAGGTCGCCGTCCGTGAGGGTGTGGAGTGCCTCGACGAGGTAACCGTCCACGAGACTGCCGACCGCGGCGACCTGGCGCCGGGCCTCTGCCGTCAGATGCAGGTGCGCCACCCGCTTGTCGGCCGTGTCCTGCCTGCGCTCCAGCAGGCCTTGGGCGGCCAGCTGGGTGACCAGGGCGCTCACGTTGTTGGGCTTGACGAGCAGCGCGTCGGCAGCCGCGCGCACGGTGGCGCCGTCGTGTTCGGCGACGTACCGCAGCAGCGCGATCTGACTGTCGGGGAGCCTGGGGAACGGGATGTCCTGGACGATCCGCCGGTCGAGAGCCCGGTGCAGTGCGGGCAGGACGGCCGCGAGCCCGGAGGCGATACGGCGGGTGTCCTGGTCGGACGCACGGGAGGCGGGCATACGGACAGATTAGGTATGAGGGCATACCTATGTCAAAGCCGCGGGGTTTGTCTGTGGCAGGGGACGAGTGCTCTGGATCAGCGGTAAGGGCTTCAGCGGCCGACGCGCGCCAGCGGTACCGTGATCTCCTTCAGCCAGGTACGGCGGGCGAAGTCGCGGGCCTTGACGACCACCGCGTCGCGCCCCACCTCGACCTGGAGTCCCTGGTTGAAGGCGCCCCCGACGGCGACCTCGCCGCCCTTGCCGTCGTCCCGGTAGCCGGTCTGGACAGCCCCGGTGTTGACGACCGTGAACCCGCTCAGGTTCGCGATGCCCGGCACGACGCGGCGCACCACCCAGTCGGAGAGTCCCAGGTCCCAGTGGGTGTGACCGCTGAAGAGGAAGACGTCCGGGTGGCGGCCGAGCAGGCCCAGGAGGCGGTCGGCCTGGAGGTAGTCGCTCGCGTAGAGCTTGTTGCGGGTGCCGGAGACCGTGTTGGGCAGGGGGTGGTGGGTGATCACCATGACCGGCCTACGGCGGCGCGACCAGTACCGGAGACGGTCCTCCAGCCAGCTGAACTGCGCGTCGCTGAGCCAGACCTCGTCCCAGAGTTTCGCGTCGTGGTAGTGCGAGTACCGCTCGGTGCCGAGGGTCAGGACGGGGACGCCGCCGAAGGAGGTCTCCGAGTGCACCGTGCCGCGGCCGGCGAAGCGGTGGAAGCTGCGGAAGAGGGAGTCCTCGGTGGTGTCGTTGGGCCAGGTGTCCTGGGACAGGGTGTCGGGGTCGCGCCACTTCGGTACGTAGAACTCGTGGTTGCCGATCGCCCAGGCCACGTCGCGCGGGTGGGAGTGGCGGGCCAGTTCGGCGCTGACCTGGGCGTACTCGGCGTCGTAACCGCGCGGCGTGATGTCGCCCGCGACCGCGAGGCCGACGCTGCGCGGATTGACGGCGGCCATGTCGTCCAGAGCCCGGCCGAAGTCGCGCAGGTCTCCTTGGATGTCACTGATGACGTTGAACCGTACGGCGCCCCGGCCGTGATCCCGGCCCGGGGTCCCGGATGGGGCTGCGTGGGCCTGCGGGGCACCGGCCGCGGCTGCCAGCGCGCCGCCGCCCGCGGCGAGAAGGGATCTGCGGTCCATGTGCGGCTCCGTGTGCATGGGTGCGGGGTGTCGTTCTGCCGTTTGTGAAGATCACGGCATCGGGTGCACTCCGTCCCACGCACAGCGGGCGTGGGCATGTGCGGAGCATGAACATACGCGTGCTGCGCGCCGAGCCGGGGCCCGGATACAGGTCGAATGAGGCAGGTCGAGGGACGCAGGTCGAGTGAGGCGGATCGGGCCAGGCCCACGCTGGTCAGATCGGCGTGCTGCCGGCGTCCCGGGCCGCCCACCACGCCAGGCAGGCCAGCCCCGACACCACGAGCGCGGCCACCGCGGCTATCACCGGCACCGCGGCCCGCACCCCGCGACCGCCTCGGTCGCCGACGGCGGCCCGGACACCGGCCCAGCTCGCGAGCGTGAAAGTGGGAACACCGAGTACCATCACCGGCAGTTCGGCATAAAGCAGGGGCGCATACGCGGCCGAGCCGCTGGTCGGGGCGTCGGGGCGGGGCGTTCAGTCAGGCATTCAGACGGGGCGGACCAGTTCCCAGGTGTCGACGGCGAAGTCGAGTGTCATGCCGTGCCGTTCGTAAAGGGCGAGGGCGCCGCTGCTGTTGTCGGTGTCGACACCCAGACCTATGAGGTTTCGGCCGAGGCCCGCGTAGTGGCCGAAGGCGTGCCGCAGGAGGTAGCTGCCGAGGCCGCGGCCGCGGGCCGCGGCCAGGACACCGAGGTGGGTGATCCAGGCCTTCGAGGCACGGACGTTGTGGGTGCGCAGCATGGCGGCGTCGCCGAGGCCGTCGACATGCGCGATCCATATCAGTGACCAGTCCGCGCGCTCGGCGTCGATATCGTCCAGCCACTGTTCGTACGTCCGGGGCTGGAAGTCGAAGTGCCCGGAGAACGATTCCTGGAGCAGCGCGTGGGCGCGTCGGCGGTCCGCCTCGGTGCGGCAGGGGCGCAAGGTCACGCCGGGCGGCGGGTCCGGCAGCCGGTCGGTGGCGGTGGACAGGGTGCGGTTCAGCACGTTGTAGCGGCGCACCGTCCGCCAGCCCCGTTCGCGCAGCGCGTCCGGGTCCATGGTGGGTGCGGTGTTGAGGTGGAGGTGTATCACCGCCCGCGTCGCGCCGTTGGCGGCCGCCCGTCGCAGGGCCCGCGCCTCCATCAGGTCGTACAGATGCAGGGCGCCTGCCGGCCTGCCGGGCAGGATGTAGTGGTCCATGTCGATGCGCTCGCCGCCGGACTCGTCCCACAGCAGGCCGTATGCGATCAGCCGCTCGGCGTCGAACATCAGCCAGGAATCCCGTTCCAGGTCCGCCTCGGGGTGCTTGAGGTCCGCCTGCACCTCGCTCAGGTCGGTGTCGGCACGGCCTGTCTCCAGCAGGTCGATCTCGTTGAGCAGCGCGCACACCGTTGCCGCGTCGTCGAGCGTTGCCGGGCGTATGGTCAGGCCGGGCGGCGGGGTGCGGGGCGAGGTCATGCGACCACTGTCCGGGGGCCGGGTCCGGGGCGCAACGCACTTTCCGAGAACGATCGCCGCGGTCGGCTGTCGCTTCCGTACGGCCGTACCCTCTTCGCGAGTCACAAGTCACCACTCACCGCTCACCGCTCACCGCTCACCGGAAAGCAGTCAGCAGTCAGCAGCAACCGGCCGGCAACCGACAGCCAACAACCATCAGCGCTCCGGCGCTCCAGCGGAGGAAGACCGTGACGCCATCGCCACCGCCCCTTTCCCGCCGCGCTCTCCTGGGGGCGGCGGCGCTCGTGCCGCTGGCCGGGTGCACGACGAACAGGCCCCCCACTCCCCCGCCCGCCACCGTCTCGCCTCCCACGTCCGCCCCCTCCGCGGCCGCCGGGCGCGACCCGCACCGGCGTCTGGGCGAGTTGGAGCGGGAGTACGGCGCCCGGCTTGGGGTTTACGCCCTCGCCACCGGTACGGGAGCCACCGTGGCCTACCGGGCGGACGAACGGTTCGCATTCTGCTCCACGTTCAAGGGACTGGCGGCCGCGGCGGTTCTGCGCCGCAATCCGCTCTCGCATCTGGATACGGTCGTCACGTACACCGAGGCCGACCTGATGAAGCACTCCCCCCTTACCAGGAAGCAGGTAGCGACGGGTATGACGATCCGGGGGCTGTGTGACGCGGCTATCCGTCACAGCGACGGAACAGCCGGGAATCTGCTGGTCCGCGATCTCGGAGGGCCGGGTGAACTGACGGCCTTCACCCGCGGCCTCGGCGATACGGTGACCCGGATGGACCGGATGGAACCCGCCATCACGGAAGCCACGCCGGGAGACCCCCGCGACACCACTTCTCCCCGGGCGATCGGCACCGATTACCAAAAGATCGTGCTGGGGAACGTACTGACGGCCGATAAACGCGGCTTCCTCAGCAACCTGCTGGTACGGAACACCACCGGCGACCGGCGCATCCGGGCCGCCGTCCCCCGGGGGTGGACCGTGGCCGACAAGACGGGAACCGGGGATTACGGAACCCTCAACGACATCGCCGTCGTATGGCCGTCGAAATCCGCGCCACCGCTTCTCATTTCGCTCATGTCCAGCAAGGCCGCCAAGGATGCCGAGTACGACCAGCGGCTCCTCGCCCAGGCCGCTGAATACGTGCTGGCCACGCTCACCTGACTAGGAGTGGAAGCGGGTGGTCTCGTGCAGTCCGGCGCGGGGGACGGTGATGTTGTTGACGGGCGCGGTGGAATCCGCGTAGCCGAAGGAGATACCGAACAGGAGCTTGTGGAGCCTGTCGTTACCGGTGGCGCTCATACCAAGTGACTCACGAATGGTGTCGGCGTAGAAACTCAGCAGTCCCTGCGGGCAGCTGGCGATGCCGTACGCCGTCATGGCCAGCAGGAGCGTCTGCCCGTACATGCCGAGGTCGGCGGCCATGCGCTCTTCGGCCTGGGGCGGCAGGAACAACAACGCGACGTGCGGAGCGCCGTAGAAGTTCAGGCTTTCGGCGTTGAAGGCCTCGCGTTCTTCGTGGTCGTCGCGGCCTATGCCCAGTGCGCCGTACATCGCGGCACCCGCCTCGTGGCGCCGCCGCGCGTACGCGCCCGTGTACAGGCCGTCCTGGTAAGGGAAATCCAGCGACATGCGTTGGGCGGCGTGCGCGGCGGTCAGGTCCGCGCCCAGCCGGTCCCTGGCCGCGCCGCTGACCACCTCGACGTGCCAGGGCTGCGTGTTGGAGTTGGAAGGGGCGGCGCCGGCCAGGGAGAAGACGGCGCGCATCGTGTCTTCCGGTACCGGGTCCGGGACGAACGCGCGGGTCGCGCGCCGGGCGCGGATCAGCGTTTCGGCGTGGTCGGGTGAGAAGGCGGTGGAGCTGGGCATGGGATTCTCGTTTCGCAGGTGTGGAAGTCCGCGGTCGGTGCCGGTTCCGGTGGACAGTGGCCACTGCTCCAGGCAGTGGTCATTGCTCCAGGAAGGAGTCGATGAGGCGGTCCGCCGCTTCCTTCAGCGCGAGGGCGGATTTCTCGGCCGCGTAGACCTGGGTGGTGACGCTGGCGCCCTCCACCAGCATCTGGAGCATGTAGCCCAGCGCCCGATGGTCGCGTACGGGAAGCTGCGCGACGAGTTCCGTCAGCAGTTCCAGGTAGGTGGCCTTCAGTTCGTCGACGGCCACGCGTACCGGATGGGTACGGTCGGGGAATTCGACGGAGGCGTTCACCAGTGGGCAGCCCCGGTAGCCGGGTTCGCTGATCTGTTCCGCGATTTCGGCGATGACGTGACGGAGTTGCGCCAACGGGTCGTCCGGGCAGGCGGCCCGTGCCGTTTCCAGCCAGACGCGAGACGGCACCGCCTTCGCCTTCACATAAGCCAGCGCGAGGCCATCCTTGGATGCGAAGTTGCGGTAGATGGTCGGTTTTCCGACGCCCGAGCGTTCCGCGATCTCGGCCACTCCCGCCGAGCGGATTCCTTCCCGGTAGAACAGTTCGCACGCGGTCTCCCACACGCGCTGGCCGGCCGGCGAGTGCTTTTGCTGCTCTGCTGCCATCGAATCTCCGGTTCACGGTTGACGACACAGGCCGTACCGATCGGTACGCCTGAACAGTACCGATCGGTACGCGGAGCGTCAAACTGCGAACGTCGGAGGGGGGAAGGGGAATTGACTGAAGGGGGGTGCGACGGTCAGTCCGGGCCCGCGGTGAGTTGTGTGAGGTCAACCGCGTCGGCGCCCGTATGCGGTGCGGGAATGAGGAGACAGGCAGCGGCTACGGCCGCGAGCACGACGGCCAGGCAGGCCGAACCCGTACGGCCGCGGGCCCACCTGGCTTTGAAACGTACGGGGTCCTCCACCAACACCTTGGAAAGGCACCCGGCGACGAGGGACACAGCGATGAGGACCGATGTACGGACCCAGCCGCCGAATCCGAGAATCTCTGCAGAAAGGAGCAGGTAGAGCGGCCAGTGCCAGAGGTAGAGGCTGTAGGAGACGGCACCCAGCGACCGTAGGGGCCTGCTTCCCAGGAGACGGCCGACGGGGCCGGCCGGGGCGTGCGCGAGCAGGGCGATGAGCAGGGCCGCGGCCAGGGAGTGGAGGAAGAGGCCCCCGCGGAAGAGGAAGGGCGCGTTCGGTCCGTCGGTGAGGAACCAGGACGTGCCGAGGCCGCATACCAGTACGGCGCAGAGCCAGTTGGCCAGGCGAACCGGTGTCCTGGACAACAGGCGGCGGGCCGGGTCCATGGCCACCAGGGCTCCCAGCAGCAGCGAGAAGGCCCGGGTGTCGGTGCCCTCGTACGCGCGCGTGGTGTCCGGACCGTGCGCGAGGACGACCATGGCCGCAAGGGAGGCGACGGCCCCGGCGGCGGCGACCACCGGTATGAGGCGGCGTGTGGCCCGCCCTCGGGCCAGAGCGGCGACCACCACCGGCCAGACGAGGTAGAACTGCCACTCGACCCCGATGCTCCACAGGTGGCTGAAGACGCGGGTGTCGGCGTCGTTCCAGTAGCCGACCTGCTCGCTGATGAAGTGCCAGTTCGTCGCCTGGAGCGCCGCCCACGGACCGTCCTCCAGGGCGAAGCCCAGCAGGTACGGCGGGCCGACCGCCCAGGCGAGGAGCAGCGCCGCAACGATCATTACTGTCAGCGCGGGCAGCAGGCGGCGCGCCCGCCGTTCCCAGAAGGCGGCCAGGCCGATGCTGCCCCGCCGGCTGTCGGCTTCCTTGAGCAGCAGGCCGGTGATCAGGAAGCCGGACAGGACGAAGAACAGGTCCACGCCGAGGAAGCCGCCGCCGAAGTGTCCGGCATGGAAGAACAGCACCCCCAGGACCGCGAGGCCGCGCAGCCCGTCCAGGGGCGTGATGTGCCGGCGGGCCACCTGGGAGCGGGGGCGGCCGTGGCGGCGACGGACGGGCAGTTGGGAGGGTGGCGCGGTCGCAGAGGTCGGCATGTGCGGGTCCTTGGAAGGGGAAAGGGGAAGCGGGTGCGGCTCCGCGTTGTGCGGAGCCGCACGGTCGGGGCGCGCCGGTGTCCGCCCCGTCAGGGGGGCGACCGCCGTACGGGCAGCGGCGACGCCGGCGACGCCAGGTACAGGCCGCGATTCCGCACGCCCCGACGGGGCTGGTTCAGCTCTCGGCTCAGCCGCACTTGAGCTGGCTGTAGACCTTCGATCCGGTCCAGGAACCCTTCGCCCACTGGTCCGCGGGGGCGGGCTTGAAGGAGTAGTGCTTGCCCAGCTGGCCTCCGAACCAGTTGGCGAACGATGCCGCGCCCTGGGGGCAGGAGTGGATGCCGTCCTGGCTGCGCTGCGCCTTGGCCGCGGTGTTGTCGGTGCCCCACAGCGCGGAGGCGTCGAGGAAACGGGCCTGGTCGGGGTTTTTGTCGGCCGCCTCCTTGGCCGCCTTCGGGGCGGACTTGATGGCGGCCTCATGGCCCTTGTAGAACTCGTCGATCTTGAACGGCGGGGCGGAGACGATGACGAGCCGGGCGCCCGCGTCCTTCGCGGCCTTCGCGAGGCGCTCGTACGAACTGCTCTGCTGGGCGGGCGTACCCCAGTCGTAGGTGGTGACCTGGTAGGCGATGACGTCCGGGTGGAAGGACTCGACCGCCTTGGACAGGCTCTTGAAGGTGTCGTCGGCGAACTGGGCGGTGGGGCCGTCGCCCTTGACGACCGTGCCGCCGCCCGCGGAGGCGATGGACTTGAACTCCACGCCGCCGGCCTTCATGGCGGCGTCCAGCGCGGGGGCCTCCGCATCGGCGATCGAGTCGCCCATCCAGAGCAGCTTCGAGAACGGCTTGCCGCCCTTGTCGCCCGCGGGAGACGCGGCGGCGGACGCGTCGTCGCCGCTCTTCTCGCCGGACGCCGAGCCGCCGCAGCCGGTGAGAGCGAGAAGGGACGCGCCCACGACGAGAAGGGCCCCGGCGGCCATGGCCGGGTTCTTGAGCCCTCGGGAGCGGCGCTCCGGGGCGGTGGGCGTGGTGGACCGCTGCTGTGCGGGGGACGGGGTCTGCTCCATGTGCTTGCTGTGCATGCCTTCGAGGCAACCACGGCGCACGGGCCCTGACGACGCTTGTCATCCGCTGGTCACACACTGCGGAGAAGCCCGTCATACGGTCCTCACACGATGGCCGAGAACGGGCCGGGCGCACACCTCGGGTACGGGTGGTGGCGCCGCGGACGTGCGTGTCAGACGGCGCCGAGCGCGGTCATCATGCCGAGGCCGTCCGAGACGACCCAGTACTCGGTGAAGCGGCCGTCGGCGACGCGGAAGATGTCCTGTCCGGCGAAGGAGACCCGGGTGCCGGCCGGGGCTGTGGCGCCGGGGATGCCGCCGCGGTACACGCCGTGAAAGGTCCAGTGTGCCGCCACCAGTCCTTCCCCGACGATCGGGCCGACGTCCAGGGTGTTCTTGATGTCGTCGAAGTACGCGTACGACTGGCGGACCTGGTCGGTCATCCCCTGTGGGCCGTGCACGTCGAATGCGGGCCAGTGGCCGACGATGCCGGGGGCGAAGATCTCCTCGGCCGCGGAGAAGTCGCCGTGCCACAGGTCGAAGAGCCAGCGGCGGTAGAGCGTAGCGATGGCGTCCATGTCTTCATTTTGCGTACGCGTACGCATGGGGTCAATGACCGGCCTTGGTCAGTCACCGGTGTCGGTCAGTCACCGCGCTGCGGCATCGGACGCCGCCGGTCCTCCGTCGGCGCCGTCAGGGAGGTCACCAGGACGGCGAGGTCGCCGGTGAAATGGTCGCGGCGGTCCGCGGACCGCCAGTACGGGCGCAGCGCGGCCACCGCGGGGTACTGGGCGGGGTCGGCCTCGACGGGCACGCTCACCTGGTACGGAGGACGGTCGGCGGGGCGGTCGGCGTGCTGGGTGAGGTCGCCGAGGAGGAAGTTCCAGACGATCCGGTTGGCGGTGGCCGCCTCCTCCAGCGACAGGCCGCAGGCTTGCCACGAGGTGTAGATCTCCTCCAGGAGCCACAGGACCGAGGGGGCCATCAGATCGCCCCGGCCCAGCACGTCCACGATCCAGGGCCGGGCCGCCAGTTCGTCGCGCTGCCAGGTCAGCAGGGCGAGCAAGCGGGCGCGGGGCTCGTCGGGCAGCGCGGGCCGGGGCAGGTCGGCCACGATGCGGTCCAGGAGGAGGATGAGGAGTTCGTCCTTGTCCCGTACGTGCCGGTAGATGCTCATCGGGGCGCTGCCCAGCGCCTCGGCGACCCGGCGCATGGTCAGCGCCCGGCTGCCTTCCCTGGTGACGATGTCCAGGGCCGCCTCGATGACGCGGTCGCGGGAGAGCCGGGGCGGTCGCCCGCGGCGCGCCGTGACCCGCCCGGTGGCCGTTTCCCGTTCCGCGGCCGCGCCCGTACCCGTACCCGTACCCGCTGTGTTGTGCTCGCTCACGGGAGCAGTCTGGCATCGGGGGAAAGCGGGCCGGCGGGCGGAGACAGAAGGCAGGAGGCGGAGGGCGAGTCGCAGCCGTCGCGCGCTTTCGGCGACATCCGCGTTTCCAGGCCACGTGCCCATCCAGGTAAGTGAGGACTTCGCGACCGTCGCCGTCAGTGCCGAGGTAGCGCGGGTGGCGCCGACGCGGACGACGTGCTGGACGAAGCCGCCCGGCAAGGGCGATTCAGGCATTCCCCCACTCTGGCGCACGCTCGCTCGCGACGCTCGACGCGGGCCATTCCAGGACCGTCAGTTCGGGCCACTGCTCCTGCCACCGAGCGGTCTTCGTCTCGTAGACCGCGCGCGGAGCGAGTACCGGGTTGGGGCGGACGACCAGGTTGAACACGTCGGAGAGTCCGTGCGGCGCGTACACCCGCCACCGGCCGTCGGGTTCCGTACGGACTCCCAGGCAGCACGTCGTCGCGGCGAAGCTGTCGATGGCGGCCTCGGTGCAGTCGTACGGCGGGCACGCCACGCCGAACTTCTCCTCGTACCAGAGGTGGACCCGCGCCTCGTTGCGGATCTCGACCTCGGCGGGCAGACCGGCGAAGGCCTTCCGTCCGGCCTGGATCACGGCGTCCTCCGCCTGCCAGGAAAGATCGCCGTCGTCGAAGTAGAAGACGTCGTAGTCCTTGATCCCGTCGGTCGACGGCCTGCCCGTGACCACGTTCCGTACGGTCTGGAACAGGCATCCTGCCGTCACGTACCAGCCGGGCAGGTCCAGCGTCGCGGTGCGCGCCAGCACCTCCGTCAGTACGTCGTTGCGGGAGAGCGTCGCGCGTAGCGCGTCGAGTTGCCGGTCGAGAGGGAGTCTGCCGATCACCGGCCCTGCCTACCACAGGCCGCCCGGTGGCCTGCGATCCCGGCTCCGTCCGCGCTCCTGCCCGCCGTGCTCTCCCGGCGAGTGCCGCTCACGCGCCGACGGACTCGGCTGCGTCGCGTTCGGCGGCGCGCTGGGCCAGTTCGGACCAGTTGTCCGCGTAGGTGCGGGCCAGTTGGGCGACGGTCCGCCGGTGGCTCTGCGGGATGCCGGCCGTGATCTTGTCCCATTCCTCCGCGCTGACCGTGTGGATGCCGAGCAGCCGCAGCAGGGTGCGGCCGGTGTCGCTGTAGCGCAGCGCCGGGTCGCCCTTGAGCCGGTTCACCACCCGGCGCCGGTCCGCCGCGGGCATCCGGGTGCGTGTCGCGCTGCCGGTGGCCAGGCGGGGTGCCACGGGGCTGCCGGGGCCGCGTCGCTGTTGCCCTCGGTGCTTGCCGCGGTCGGCGAGCAGGGGCTCTTCCCCGCGGCGGATCCGGTTGCGTACGTCACGTGCGGTCTCCGGGGATATCCCGGTCTTCTGCGCGATCTGGCGGAGCGAGAGACCGGGGTTTTCGGCGATGAGTTCGCCGGCCAGCCGGCGGCCTTCGGCGCCGTCGAGCGGGCGGAAGCGGCCGTCCTGGCCGACGCGCCGGCGTTCGGCCGTCGCGCCGCCCGGCATCCGCCGGCGGACCTTGGCCACCGTCGCCGGGGCGACACCGGTGATCGAGGCGATCATCCTGTTCGACCAGATGGGGTGCGAGGCGATGATGCGCTCGGCCGCGCGTTTCCGGTCCGCCTTAGTCAGGGGCAGCCCGTGGGTGGTGTTGGATTCGACGGCGAGGACGAAGGCGTCCGCGTCGTCACCGTCGAAGAACCGTACGGGGATCGTGTCCTGACCGCGCCGTTCGGCCGCGCGCAACCGGTGGGCGCCGTCGATGACCCGCAGGGTGCCGCGGTGGACGATGATGGGCGGCAGTGGTGCGTCGGCCACCGCCAGCAGTTCGATGTGCTGCCGGTTCTCCCCCGCAAGCCTCGGCGAATCGCTCACCGACAAGGCGCTTGTCTCGACGTCGACGACCGTGTCCAGGTCGACCTGTGACTGTCCGGGTTCCAATTGCCCCTCCTCGGTCCGCGTTTTCCCGTTCGCGCTCCGGATTCGGAGTGCTCGACGGCTTACGGGTGGGCCGGGTCCGCCCCGGTTTTCCTGTCGGGGCGGTGCGACAGGCGAGTGCCGCAACGTTTCTCTGCCTTTCTGCTGAGGACAGTGGAAAGGCGAAAAGAAGAAAAGGCGGGAAGCGCACGGTTCCGGTCGGCTGAGCACATTGCGCGTCGTATGCGCTCCCCCGCTTCGGCACCGCTCGGCGCGGCGGGCCGGAAACCGACGGCCCGTCCCCAAGCCGGTGGCCCGCCGCCGCGCCGCCACGGCCGGGTTGTCCCGGGTGACCGTGGTCGCCCGGCATCTCCGGTCGGAGCCCGCCCGGTTTCCCGTGCCGGGCGTCGGTGGCGTGAAGATGCCGTTGTGCTGCTGATGCTGAGCCGGTGCGCCGGGGCGGGGAAGGGGGCTTTTGTCCAGGACTTGTCCAGCACTTGTCCGGCCTGCTCAGCACGGGGAGCGGGCCCGTCTCCGGACAAAGGCGAGGGGTTGTCCGAAGCGAATTCCCTTGAATTCTTTCGCGGCCGTACGGGCACGGGGCGAGCTGATCAGCCCCGCGCCCGTACGTGTCCGTCCTTCGCTAGTTGCGCGCGCCGAACACCTGCGTCCACGTCGGACCGCCGGACGTGTCGTGGGTGCCTATGCCTATTTCCTTGAAGTCGCAGTTGAGAATGTTCGCCCGGTGGCCGGGGCTGTTCATCCAGCTCTTCATCACCTCGTCGGCGGAACGCTGGCCCCGTGCGATGTTTTCGCCGTAGGTGCTCCACTGATATCCGGCGGCCTTGATCCGGTCGCCCGGGTCCGTACCGTCCGGACTGGTGTGGTCGAAGTAGTTCCGCGCGTCCATGTCCTGGGAGTGGCGCCGGGCCGCGGTGACGAGCTGGTCGTTGCCACGGACGGGTGCGCAGCCCTGTTTGGCGCGTTCGGAGTTGACCAGGGCGGTGACCTGCTGGGCGAAGGGCGACCCGCCGCCTCCGGAACCGGTGGCCGGCGCGGGGGCGGCGGAGGAAGGACGCGGCGCGGGAGTGGCCGTGTCGGCGGGGGCCCGCTTCTTCCTGGGGGTGTGCGGCTCCTTGGCGGTGGGGGAAGCGGACGACGGGGTGGGGCTCGGGCGCTTGGTGGTCTTGGACGGGGAAGGGGCAGGCGCCGTCGCCGCGGGGGTGGCCAGCGGGGCCGACTGGGGTTCGGTGGCAGCCCGTGCGGGGCCGGGCTCCTCGTCCGGTCCGGCGGTGATCAGGGGGAGGGTGCCGCCCACCGTGGCGAGCGCGGCCGCGGCCACGGCGGCCGCGGTGACGGCGCGACGGCGGCGGACGCGGCGGCTCTCGCGCAACGCGTCGCGGAGCTGGGCCCGGCCGCCTCCCGGGGCTCCCACCGCCGCGGACGTGACGGGCTGCTGGCCGGTGGCGGCCGCGAGGACCGGGGCCGCCATGGTGTCCGGCGCGAGGGCGGCGGCCAGCGGCACCAGGGCCAGGCCGACGAGCAGCCGGTCGGCGGGCACCAGCCCGGACGAGAACGAGGAGCAGACGGTGCACTCGCGGGCGTGCCGTGCGATGCGCTTGCGCCACAGCGCGGAGGGCGCCCCGTCCCACTGTTCGGTCACCGTGTCCAGCAGGACGCACCGCGGTGTGGCGGACAGCGCGCGCACGACCACGCGAGAGGCTTCGAGCTGGGATTTCATCCGCTGGACCCGTACGGCCGTGTGCTGGGGCGTCAGCTCCATCGCGGTGGCGACCTCGACCCGGGTCAGTTCACCCGCCGCTTCCAGCCACCACAGGGACAGCAGCGCGCGGTCGCCCTCGTCGAGCCAGCGGGTGGCTTCGGCGACCTCCCGGCGCTGTCCGGACAGGCCGAGTCGGACGATGGTCAGTCCGACGAAGTCGGCGCGGGGGTCGGGGACGTCATAGGCGGCGTCCAGTCCGCCGTTCACGGGTGCGGCCTGGTCCTGTCGCCAGTGCGCCCGTATCTGGTTCATCGTGATGGCCACCAGCCAGGACCGGAAACTGGCCGGGTCGCGCAGGTCGCCGAGGCTGCCGAGCGCCCGGAGCATGGTCTCCTGCGCCACGTCGTCCACGTCCGCGTGTCCGTGCAGCGCGCGTCCCACGATGTTGTACACCAAGGGCATGGACGCGGTGACGAGCTGGTCCCTGGCCTGCCCGTCGCCCGCCTGCGCGGCCGCAATCACCGCAGGGTCGAGTTCGCTGCTCACGCTCTGTCCACTCTCTTTCAGCTCGGGCTTCTTCCGTCCCACACACAGGAGATGCTGCGGGGGCGGAGCCGATAACAGAAATCGAGCAATCATCCGTCGGATGCGTACAGAGAGGCGAAGCGGCGTGGATGACGGGTGCTGCCGTACGGTCGCGCGGGCGTCGGGCAGGGGTCGTAGAAGGGCGGTGACCAGGGACGGAGTCACCCACCCCGGAAAGATCTCGCCCGCTCGCTCCCGGGACGGCCGCGAAAACTCCCCGGCACGCGCATCCTTCGGCGTGACCCGTGCGTCTCACGAGGAAGCCACCTTCTCATGTGGCCATACTGCAGCGGCATTTGGAGAATACACGTTGAAAACTGGCATTAAGGGCGCGCGACGCCTGTCCGCGACGGCCGTCACCGCCGCGGGGGCCGTGCTGATGACCGGGGCGTTCGTCGCCCCGGCCCAGGCCGCGGCACCCAAGGCCGCCCCGGTGAAGGCCGCGGCGCCCAAGGCGCCCGCGATCACCGCGGCCGGCGGCTTCGCGATGAACAACGGCACCGGCAAGACCGCCTTCGGCAAAGCGGCGGACACCCGCCGTTCCATGGGCTCCACCACCAAAATCATGACCGCTCAGGTGGTGCTGTCGCAGAAGAAGCTCAACCTGGACACCAAGGTCACGGTCGACAAGGCGTACAGCGACTACATCGTCGCCAAGACCGCCTCGTCGGCCCGGCTCATCGTCGGGGACAAGGTCACCGTCCGCCAGCTCCTGTACGGGCTGATGCTCCCGTCCGGCTGCGACGCGGCGTACGCGCTGGCCGACAAGTTCGGCAGCGGGTCCACGCGGGCGGCGCGGGTGAAGTCGTTCATCGGCCAGATGAACACCGCGGCCAAGAACCTCGGCCTGAAGAACACGCGCTTCGACTCGTTCGACGGCATCGGCAACGGTGCGAACTACTCGACGCCGCGTGATCTGACGAAGCTGGCCTCCAGCGCGATGAAAAACGCCACCTTCCGTGCGGTGGTGGGCACCAAGTCGACCAAGCAGAAGGTCATGACGAAGAGCGGCGGTTACCGCTTCATGTCGTGGACCAACACCAACAACCTGCTCGGCAGCTACCAGGGCACCATCGGTGTCAAGACGGGCTCGGGCCCGGAGGCCAAGTACTGCCTGGTCTTCGCCGCCACCCGGAACGGCAAGACGGTCATCGGTACGGTCCTCGCCTCCTCCTCGGCGGCCAACCGCACCGCCGACGCCAAGAAGCTGCTGGATTACGGCTTCAAGGTGTGACGTACGGAAAGGGCCTGCCCGTGGCGTTCCGGCCGCGGGCAGGCCCTTATTCCTTGCGGGCAGCCGGTCCGGCACCCTTGCGTGGTGGGGGTGGCCCCAGGTCCGGCCCGGGGGACGGCCGCATTCTCCGCGCCCGGGCGCACTCTTAGCGTCCTTGCCATGACCAACTCAATACGAACCCTCCCGCTGCCGTCTCCGGCCCCGCCCCGCCGCGGGCTGCCGGTGTTCCTCACCGTGGCCTACCTCGGCATGTGGGCGGCCATGACACCTCTCCTGGTCACGGGCTTCCAGCGGGAGAGCGCCCGGTCGGGGACCGGCGCGCTGGAGGAGGTGTGCATCGCGGCCGCGATGTTCGCCCCGGCACTCGCCGCGCTCCTCGTGGTCCGGTACGTGGAACGCACCGGCCGGGTACGGGACGTCCTCGCCCTGCGGTGGCCACGCCCCTGGAGCCGCACCACCCGTTCCTGCCTGCTCGCCCTCGCGGTCCCGGCGGCGCTGACCGCCGCCGCGCTCGGCCTCGGTGCGGCCTCTGGCCACTACCCCTTGGATGTGCGGTGGGACGGGCTCGGCGGCTGGGCGGCCGCCATGCTGCTCCAGATGGTGGTCTCACTGCCGCTGTTCTTCGGTGAGGAACTGGGCTGGCAGGGCTATCTCTTCCCCCGCCTGGCAGGGGACGGCAAGGGCGCGCGCCTGGTCCGGGCGTACGTGGGCACCGGCGCCGCCTTCGCCCTGTGGCACCTGCCCACACTCCTGATGGGCGGCCAGTATCCCGGCCGGCCCTGGTACGAGTCCGTACCCGCCATGGTGATCAGCTGCACACTCATCCTGCCGGTCTTCACCTGGCTGCGCCTGCGCTCCGGGTCGGTGCTGCCCACGGTCCTCGGCCACACCTTCGTGAGTACGGCGAGCGTCGGCATGGTCAAGGTGTGCGCCGCGCCGGACGCTCCGCTGGACCCGCTGCACATGGGGCTCACCGGCTGGCCCGGCTGGATCGTCACGGCCGCGTTCGTCGCCTTCCTCGCGCTGACCGGGCGGCTACGGCCGTCCTCGTACGAGCGCTCGGCCACGTACGAGCGACCGTCCGCGCACGAGCAACGGGGCGCGGGGACGGGCGGGGGCCCGGGAAGCGCCGACGCCCGCCCCGGCGCCGCACGCACCCGGGTGCCGGTGCCGCCGTACCCCGGCGAGTAGGCTCCGTGCGATGGAGATCTTCCACCTGCGCTACTTCGTGGCGGTCGCCGAACACCTGAGTTTCTCGCAGGCCGCCCGCCAGCTGCACATGGCGACCTCGCCCCTGAGCCAGCGGGTGCGGGATCTCGAACGCGAACTCGGCCAGAAACTCTTCGACCGGGACTCCCACCATGTGGCCCTCTCCCCCGCCGGCCGGACGCTGCTGCCGGTCGCGAAGGACGTGCTGGGCCGGTTCGACGACATCCCCTGGCGGCTGCGCCGGGAGATAGGGCCCGAGCGGCGTGCCGTCTACGTGGGTGTGCCGCCCGCGCTGCACCCGCGGATGCGGGAGCGGCTGACGCGGCTGGAGGAACGCTGCGCCGAGGAGTTCGACGTCAAGCGCTGGCCCGGCAAGAGCGGCAATCTCCTGAACGCGGTGCAGCGCGGCGACCTGGCCATGGCCCTGGTCCACCTGCCCGTACACGCCGAGGGCATCGAGGTGGTGGAGCTGCTGCACGAGCCGCTGGGCGCAGTGTTGCCGGCCGCCGATTTCCACGGGCGCGCCTCGGTGTCCTTGAGCGAGCTGACCGATTACACGTATGTGTGTTCCGCGCCCGGAACCCTGCCGACCTATTTCGAGCAGATCAGGGTACGACTGAAGGCCGCGGGCATTCACAAGGAAATCACCCTCAATATCGGCGATTACGCGAGCGTCGCGGAAATGGTGGCGAACGGTTCGACGTTCGGGATCGCCTTGCTGGAGCGGGAGAACAACGCGAACACGTACGGAAACGACGCGAATGTGGTACTGCCGTTCGCGGATTTCTCCCCGTCGCTGGCGACCGGGCTGGTCTGGCGGCGCGACCGGGGCGAGCCGGATGGTGACCTGCATGTCCTGGTGCGCGAAGCGCGGTGTGCGCTGCCGGATGCGGCCGAGGAGGGCTGAGCGGACGACCGAGGTGGCGGCAGCCCGTAAAACACACTCCAAACCCTCGAATAAATGACGCGAAGAACGGCGTGACCACTGTGGTCACGCCGTTCTTCGCGTATCGGTGTCACCCATGGATTGAGCGCATCCGCCCGACAGGTCTAGCGTTTTCAGTGGACGAAGGAACGCGGCACCGACCGCCTCCCCCTTTCTCGTCCCGGAGCTTTTTCGACCTGGAGTGGTGATGGCACCCGTAACACCCACGGAAGAAACCGCGGCGCGCCCCGGCGCCGACGAAGACGGCAGCGGCAACGGCAGCGCGGGCCGGTCCGCCGGTCCGCTCGCCGGGGTCCGCGTCATCGACATGGCCACCGTCGTGATGGGCCCGTACGCCGCCCAGATCCTCGGCGACCTCGGCGCCGACGTCATCAAGATCGAGTCCCCGAACGACACCGTGCGCGTCGGCGCCCTGCACCGTACGCCCGGGATGACGCCGCTGAACCTCAACGTCAACCGCAACAAGCGCAGCGTCACGCTCAACCTCAAGGACGACGCGGACCGGGACCGCGCCCTGGAACTGATCGGCACGGCCGACATCCTCATCACCAACATGCGCATCGGCGCACTACGCCGGCTGGGCATGGACTACGACAGCCTCGCCGCCGCACGCCCCCACCTGATCTACGCCCACGCGCAGGGTTTCCGCCCCGATTCCGACCGGGCGCAGCTGGCCGCGTACGACGAGACCGTCCAGGCGGCCTCCGGGCTGCTGGACCTGGCGGAGCGCTCGGGTGATGTGGGCGCCCCGGTGGTGCTGCCGAGCATCTTCGCCGACAAGGTCGCCGCGCTGTCGATCGTGTACGCGACCCTGGCGGCCCTCGTCCACCAGCGGGCGACCGGACAGGGACAGCACGTCGAGGTGCCGATGGTGGACACCCTGCTGGCGTTCAACCTGGTCGAGCACCTGCAAGGGGCCATCTACGAACCGCCGATGGGACCGACCGGCTTCCCGCTGTCCATGAACAAGGGGCACCGGGCACGGCCCACCAAGGACGGCCTCGCGATGATCATTCCGTACGGCCCGCAGAACTTCCGCGACCTGTTCGCGGCCGCCGGCCGGGCCGACCTGGCCGAGGACCCGCGCGTCAACGGCGAGTTCATCGATTCCGTACGCGACGGGGAAGCGCTGGCCGAACTGCTGGAGACGGTCACGCCGCAGCTCACCACGGCCGAGTGGATGGAGGTGTGCACCAAGCACAGCATCCCGGTCGGGCCGGTGCTGCGGCTCGACGAGGCACCCGATGACCCGTACGTCCAGGGGGGCCACCTGATGGATGTGGCCGAGCACCCCAGCGAGGGCGCCTACCGCGTGGTCGGCGTGCCGTTGGCCTTCTCCGCCACGCCCGCCTCGGTGCGCCGGCACGCGCCGCTGCCCGGTCAGCACACGGAGGAAGTCCTCGCCGAACTGGCCCGCTCCGCGAACGCCACCGCCACCGCCACGACGGCGCCCCGGTCCGCGCGGTCCGACGCCACCGAGAAGGAGGAGCAGCGATGAGCACCCCGGTTTCCCCGGGCTCCGCAGCGGGCGACGAGCCGGTCCAGGTACGGTACGAGCCGCTGGGCGCGGGCGACGAAGACGCCGGCAGCGCACTCGTCATCACCATCAACCGGCCCCGGGCCCGTAACGCCGTGGACGCGGCGGTCGCCGAGGGCATCGCCGCCGCCGTGGACACACTGGAGTCCGACCCCGCCCTGCGGGTAGGTGTCCTCACCGGTGCGGACGGCACTTTCAGCGCCGGGATGGACCTGAAGGCGGCGGCCCGCGGCGAGCGCGTCACCGTACCCGGCAAGGGATTCGCCGGGCTCGTCGAAGCCCGCACCACCAAACCGCTGATCGCGGCGGTCGAAGGCTTCGCCATGGGCGGTGGCTTCGAACTGGCCCTCGCCTGCGACCTGGTGATCGCGGCGGACGGCGCGCGCTTCGCGCTCCCCGAGGTCAAGCGCGGCCTGATCGCCGGAGGCGGCGGCGTGCTGCGGCTGCCCCGGCGCATCCCGTACCACCTGGCGATGGAGCTGCTGCTGACCGGCCGGACCGTCACCGCCGAACGCGCCCACGCACTCGGCATCGTCAACCAGATCACCGACGACGGCCGGGCCCTGGCCACCGCTCTCGAACTCGCCGTGGAGGTCGCGCGCAACGCGCCACTGGCGCTGGCCGCCGTGAAGGAGGTCGTCCGTCGCGCGGACGGCGTACCGGAGCCCGACGCCTTCGCCGCGCAGGCCGAGGCGATCGGAAGGCTGGTCCGTTCCGAGGACTTCGCCGAAGGGGTACGCGCCTTCGGCGAGAAGCGGGCGCCCCGCTGGAGCGCGCGATGAACCGCGAACAGATCCTCGCCAGCCTGGCCACGCCGCTCACCGCCCCGGCCTACGCACCCGCCGCGGCCCGGTTCACCGACCGCGAGTACCTCAACATCGTCTACCGCACCGACGCCGAGGCGCTGCGCGCGGTCGTACCGGAGCCCTTGCGCTTCGACGAGCCGCTGGTGCGGTTCGAGGTCATGAAGATGGGCGATGTGACCGCCTACGGCCCGTACGTCGAGGCCGGTCAGGCCATTCCGGTCCGATACGGGGACGAGCGCGGCGAATACCTCCACGCGATGTACCTGGACAATTTCCCGGCTACCGCGGCGGGCCGCGAAGTGAGCGCCTACCCGAAGGTGATGGGCTCGCCCGCGCTGTACGCCGACCACGCGGCGCTGGTGGGGACGCTGGACTACGGGAGCGTACGGGTGGCCACCGCGACGATGGGCTACAAGCACCGCCCGCTGGACCTCGAAGCTGCCCGTGAGCAGATCACCGTACCCACCTACATGCTCAAGATCGTGCCGGGCTACGACGGCGAGCCGCGCGTCTGCGAACTGGTCCGTACGGAGATCACCGACCTGGTGGTCAAGGAGGCGTACACCGGCCCCGCCCGGCTGCAGCTGTTCGAACACGTGCTGGCCCCGCTCGCCGACCTGCCGGTACGGGAGATCGTCTCGGCCAGTCACCTCGTCACCGACCTCACGCTGGCCGGCGCCGTACCCGTCCACGACTACCTGGCTCGCGTCTGAGGAGCACCACATGTCCCCCACCCACCACCACAGCACCTCCCCCATCCGCACCGTGGCCCTCGTCGGTGCAGGCACCATCGGCCTCTCCTGGGCCGCCCTGTTCGCCGCGCACGGCCTGCGCGTGACCGTCACCGATCCGCGCGAGGACCTGGACGAAGCCGTGGCCGAGGCGCTGCCGCTGCTCGCCGAAGGACTGCCCGGCGCCGATGCCGGGGAACTGCGCGGCCGTATCCGTACGACGCACGACCTGGCCGGAGCCGTCGCCGACGCGGACCTCGTACAGGAGAACGGCCCGGAGAACCTGGAGTTCAAGCAGCGGCTGTTCGCCGACATCGCGCGGTACGCCCCCGCCGGGGCCGTGCTGGCCACGTCCAGCTCCGGCATCGTCGCCACCGCCATCGCCGAGCCGCTGCCCGACGGGACCGCCGCACGGCTGCTGGTCGCGCACCCCTTCAACCCGCCGCACCTGCTCCCCCTCGTGGAGATCGTGCCCGGCGAACGCACCTCCGAGGAAGCCGTCGAGGCCGTCACCGACTTCTACCGGGCGTTGGGCAAGTCCCCGGTACGGCTGCGCAAGGAGCTGCCCGGCTTCGCGGCCAACCGGCTGCAGGGCGCCGTCCTCCAGGAGGCGATGCACCTCGTGCTCAGCGGCGTGCTCGACGCCGGCGAGGTGGACACCGTGATGAAGGCGTCGCTGGGCGGCCGGTACGCCACCGTCGGCCCGTTCGAGAGCTTCCACCTGGGCGGCGGCCCCGGCGGCATCCGGCACATGATGGAACACCTCGGCCCGGGTCTCGTCGAGGGCTGGCAGCGTCTCGGCCACCCGGAACTGGACGCCGCCGCCACCGCCACGGTCGTCTCCCAGACCGAAGCCGCGTACGGCCGAGGCCCCGGCGCCTACCGCGAACGCGCCGCGCTGCGCGACCGCAAGCAGCTCGCCCTCAACGACGTGCTCAGCCGGGCCGACCAGGTCTGAGCCCCGGGCCCGCCCCGTAACCGGCCCGCACACACACGCGCGCACGCACCACAGCGACAATCAGTACAGCCAGGAGCACACCATGCCCAAGCCCGCCAACCCCACCCCCGACTTCTTCGGCTTCGCCGAACTCCTCGACGACAGCGAGCGCGCCGAACTCGCCGCCGTACGCGACTACCTGGAAACCGAGATCAAGCCGCTGGCCAACGACGCCTGGGACCGGGCGGAGTTCCCCTTCGAGGCGGTCGACAAGATCGCCAAGCTGGGCCTGGCCGGCTACAACTACCCCGAATACGGTGACGGCCGGCCGCGCAGTGAGCTGTTCTCCGGCTTCCTGAACCTGGAACTCAACCGTGTCGACCCGTCCCTCGCGGTCTTCGCCGGCGTGCACAACGGCCTGGCGATGGGCAGCATCCACGGCGGTGGCGACCAGGAGCAGCGCGACCGCTGGCTGCCGGACATGGCCGCGATGCGGACCATCGGCGCCTTCGCCCTGACCGAGCCGGAAGGCGGCTCGGACGTCGCCGGCGGGATGCGCACCACGGCCCGGCGCGACGGCGACACCTGGGTGCTCAACGGCGCCAAGCGGTGGATCGGCAACGGCACCTTCGCCGATGTGGTCGTGGTCTGGGCGCGCGACACCGCCGACAACAACGTCAAGGGCTTCGTGGTGGAGAAGGGCACCCCCGGCTTCACCGCCACGAAGATCGAGGGCAAGATCGCGCTGCGGACCGTGCAGAACGCGGACATCACGCTGGACGAGGTCCGCATCCCCGAGGCCAACCGCCTCCAGCGGATCAACAGCTTCCGCGACACCGCCGCCGTTCTGGCACGCACCCGCGGTGGAGTGGCCTGGCAGGCGCTGGGCGTGGCCGTACGCGCCTACGAACTCGCCCGTGAGTACGCCGTCGAACGCGTGCAGTTCGGCAAGCCGATCGGTGCCTTCCAGATGATCCAGGACCTGCTGGTGAAGATCCTCGGCAATGTCACCGCCATGTTCGGCATGGTCGTACGCCTCAACCAGCTCACCGCCGCCGGCCGGGCCGGTGCCGAACAGGCCGCGCTGGCCAAGGCGTTCACCACGACCCGGATGCGCGAATGCGTCGCCTGGGCCCGTGAGCTGTTCGGCGGCAACGGCATCGTCCTCGACTACGAGATCGCGAAGTTCTTCGCCGACGCGGAGGCGGTGTACTCCTTCGAGGGCTCCCGCGAGATGAACACCCTCATCGTCGGCAAGTCCATCACCGGCCACAGCGCCTTCGCGTAGGCCGTACCGCAGACCTGCGCGCAGACGTTGGGCTCCGCACCCTCCCACACCGCTTCCGCACCGCTCCCGCGCCGCTTTCGCCGCGCGGGGGCGGTGTCGGTTACGCCTCGGGCGGTGCCGCCGGGGAAAGAGCGGATGCGGTGTGCGGCACGGAGGCGGAAGCGGAGGCGACGGAAGCGGCGGATTTCATGCGGTCCTCGTCGTACTGCTTCCAGTCCACGGGCGGCCACGTCGCCTCGGGCGCGGCGAGCGACCGGTCGATGTGCTCGCGCAGCCCCTCCCCGAAGAAGTCGGACACCTGCCGTACCAGCTTCAGCGCCTCGATGGTGCCCGAGCTGAGCGGCCTGGCCATGCGGTCGGTGCCGCCCGGCACACTGCGCGGCGCGACATGCGCGCTGTCCGCCGCCCGCAGCGCGTGGCTGTGCAGACCGGCGCAGGCATAGCCCATCGCCAGGGCGATCCGCCGCACCGCGTCGTTGGTCCCGCGCGTCAGCTCGCAGGCACCGAGGAGCGTCTGGTGGGGGCTGCCGGGCCCTTCGCCGCTCTCCGCCGAGCGTGGCGGAAGCTTTTTCTCCTCGGCGTCGAGCAGCCGGTGCGCCCGTTCCATGACGGCCGCGACAAAGGCCAGTTCTTCCAGGTCGATGGAGTGGGTCATGGCGATCCTCCCGTGCCGAGTGCGTACAACGGCACCGTAGGTTCGGCCGGTCCCATACATGACCCGATCCGCCAAAAGCAGACCCATTGGAGTTACGGACGGGCCTGCCGCGTCCGGTACGCCGATCGGTGCGTCAGTGCGCGATGGAGTCGATGAGGTCGCGCGCGCCTTGGCGCAGCAGTGCGACGGCGACGGACGTGCCCAGAGTGGCCGGGTCGAGCGGTCCGGCCCACTCGTGGGCGTTGAGCACGGTCTTGCCGTCCGGGGTGAAGACGCAGGCCCGCAGCGACAGCTCGCCGTTGCGCTCGGTCTTCGCGTACCCGGCGATCGGCGAGTTGCAGTGGCCCTGCAGCACATGCAGGAACATCCGTTCGGCGGTCGCCTCCCGGAAGGCGTCGCGGTCGCCGAGCGCGCTGACCGCATCGATGGTGCCGGTGTCGTCCGCACGGCACTGGAGGGCCAGGATCCCGGCGCCGATGGGCGGGCACATCGTCTCGGCCGGCAGGATCTCGGTGATGACGTCGCGGCGGCCGATGCGCTCCAGCCCGGACACGGCCAGCAACAGCGCGTCGGCGTCGCCCGCGTGCAGCTTCTCCAGGCGGCGGTTGGCGTTCCCGCGCATCGGTACGCATTCCAGATGCGGATGCGAGGCGGCCAGCTGCGCGATACGGCGTACGGAGGACGTGCCGATGCGCGTGCCGTCGGGCAGCTCGTCGAGGGTGCGGCCACCGGGGTGGATGAGGGCGTCGCGGATGTCGTCGCGGGCGAGGAAGGCCGCGAAGGTGGTGCCGGCGGGCAACGGGCGGTCGGCCGGGACGTCCTTGACGCAGTGCACGGCCAGGTCCGCCTCACCGGCCAGCAGCGCGGCGTCCACCTCCTTGGTGAAGGCGCCCTTCCCGCCGAGTACGGACAGGTCACCCATCCAGCGGTCACCGGACGTCGTGACCGGCACGACCTCCGTTCGGACTCCCGGGTGCAGGGCGGCCAGCTCGGCCCGTACGCGGTCCACCTGGGCGAGGGCCATGGGAGAGGAACGCGAGACGATACGGATCAGTTCAGGGGCGGACATGGCGTACACCATAGGGCGTCGGGCTGATGCTCCGTCCCTTCGGTCACTTGGACACGGGGCCGGTTGCGGGCGGGGCGGGCACGAGGCGCCGAGCCGGGCCCTGCCGTGGTGCGTCCGTCACATTACTGGCGCTTCGTCAGGAGGCGGCGGAGGTGAGGCACGGCGGTGTCCCGTGGTGCGGCCGGTACGCAGGCACATCCTGCGTCGGGGCTGCATCGGGACTGCGTCGGGGCGTGATGCTGACGGCCAGTGACAGAGCCGTGGGCGAGCGGGCCGTGCGGGCGCCGTCACCCCGTTCGCCCATCCCGGCGTGCGGACCGGCGAGGGCTGGGTCAAGGTCATCTCGTCAGGTCC
The DNA here is from genome assembly GCF_055577005.1 of Streptomyces sp. NPDC033221. Classification (NCBI taxonomy): domain Bacteria; kingdom Bacillati; phylum Actinomycetota; class Actinomycetes; order Kitasatosporales; family Streptomycetaceae; genus Streptomyces; species Streptomyces sp. NPDC033221. The sequence continues at coordinate 87,495 of NZ_JBVIQN010000025.1, forward strand.
ACCCACCTCATCTTCAGGAGAGTCACATGCTTCGTAACGTCGCGATCACCCTCGCCGGTGTCACGGCGGCCGGTTTCCTGGCTGCCGGGCCCGCTGCCGCCGACACGGGCGGTGGCGCCGCGGGCGGCGCGTACGGCTCCGGCGCCTTCGCGTCGGAGAACACGCTCGGCGGATACCGCCACCACAACGTCGGCGGTCCCTCGGGCGTCACCTCGACCGGTGCTGCCTACGCCCACAGCAGGACGGCCGGAGAGTTCGACTACGGCCGCTACTTCCAGGCCGTCTGGCGCTGACCCGGACCCTGCTCGCGTCGGCACGCCGACGGCTGCGCCCCGCGTCCGTTCCGCGGCGCGGGGGCGCGCAGGCACCGTCCGGACGTACGCCGACGGCCCTCGTGGCACCGGCCGCCACCCTCCCCTTCACGCACGCGTTCGGGTGCCCGTCACCGGGCATCACGACGGCGGTCGCTGTCGCGCACCAAGCCTGCCCCACGGTCCCGGTCCCGGCACTCCGTGGCGGATGACGGAACGTGGACAGAGCGGCCCCGCTGCCGGAAACTCCCGGCAGCGGGGCCGCTCTGCTGCGCCGGCCGTCGCCGACTGTGCGCCCACTGTTGACTGTGTGCCCGCTGTCGGCTGTGCGCCCGCTGCCAGCTGTGGATCGCGTTCAGCCGTGGCTCGCTGTCAGCTGTGGCTCTGCTGCGGGGGCTCCAGGACGAAGACGGGGATCTCGCGGTCGGTCTTCTTCTGGTAATCGGCGTAATCGGAGTACGCCTCGACCGCACGCTCCCACCACAGAGCCTTTTCCTCGCCCGTCACCTCACGGGCCACCAGGTCCGCGCGTACGGGGCCGTCCTGCAGCTCCACACGGGGGTCCGCCACGACGTTGTGGTACCAGACGGGGTGCTTGGGAGCGCCGCCCAGGGAGGCGACCACGGCGTAGGTGCCCTCGTGTTCCACCCGCATCAGCGGGGATTTGCGGATCTTGCCGGACTTGGCGCCCCGGGTCGTCAGGATGACGACGGGCAGGCCGCGCATCGTCGTCCCTTTGGTGCCGCCGCTGCTCTCGTACAGCTCGACCTGGTCACGTACCCACTTCTCCGGGCTCGGCTCGTACTCGCCCTCAAGTGGCATGGCATCCGTCCCATCGTCTCGTCACATCGTCGTCCGCCCGTGCGGGCGTCGTGTCGTACGGTCCGCCGACGGCCCACCGGCCGCCCGCAACCGTCCTGACCCTTCCTCAACACACGGGGCGTCCGCAATCATCCCGCCGGGTGTCGTGCCTGGTGACAGGCGTACGTCCGGGTGATGGACGGCCGGTGCCGACGGCCGACGGTGACGGTGATCGGTGGCGGTGGCGCCGTTAGGGTGACGCGTATGGCGATACCGGTGATACGGGCGAAGACGTGGGACGGGCAGACCTTCGATGCCCCTTCCGAGGAAGAGCTGTTCGATCTGCTGAGCGAGATGAACCTGCGGTACCGGTTCGTGATCGTGGAGCGGCTGTCCGACGCAGCGGAAGCCGGCCAGTACTACATGCAGGTCCATCTCAACGACGACATGAGCTGTCAGGTGGAGTACCGGGACGGCGGGCCCGGACAGCACTTCCGGGCCCAGGTACTCGGCCCGTTCGCCGAACGCGGCCACGAGATCGTCGCGTCCGTGCTGGCCTCCTGGGCCGCCGATCGCCCCGGGTGGCGAGAGGCGCTGCCGTGGACACGGTGCCCGGAGGCAGAGTTCGACCGGTAACGCTGCTCCCCCGGGTCCGGCGTGGGCCCTGCTACCGCGCCGGAGCCCCCGCTCCTCCCATGGCCGCCTTGCGCTGGCGGCCCGCCAGCCGGGAGCCGGATTCGCGGCGGGTCGTCCGGCGCAGCAGCGGTACGGCGAGGAGGAAGCCGAAGACGGCCCAGGCGGTGAGCACCAGCGCGACCGTGGGCAGCTGCCAGGAGCCCGATGCCTCCGCGGCGAGCGCGCTGTCCGGCAGCAGCGCCGACCGCAGGCCCTGTGCCATCCATTTGAGCGGGAAGAACGAGGCTATCTGCTGCACGATCCAGGGCAGCCGGGTCACCGGGAACATCGTCCCCGAGATCACGAGCAGCGCCATGGACGGCAGCATGATCATTGCGAGCGCCTCACGCGGGTTGGGCAGGACGGCGCCTATGGCCGCGCCGAGCGGTACGACCGCGAGCAGACCGAGACCGGCGACCCAGATCAGCGTGAACCACTCTGCCGGACCGGTCGGCAGCGGACCGTCGGCCAGCACCGCGGATGCCGTGAGCAGGAGGACGAGGGTGCCGACGGCCATGCCGAGGATCAGCAGCGCCTTGGCCACGAGGTAGGCCGGTATGCCGCCCGGAGTCGCCCGCAGGCGCAGCAGCGCGCCTTCTTCGCGTTCTGTGACGAGCATCTGCGGGATGTTCAGCACACCGAGCTGGAAGAGCAGGTAGGCGGCGAACCCGGCGACCATCAGATGGCCCATCGGCAGTTCCGTGCCGGGCACGGAGTCGCTGATGGTCACGGCGAGCACCACGGCCACCACGACGTTCACCAGATGGCCGCTCAGTTCCTTCTTGCTGCGCAGGAGCTGGCGCAGCTCGATGCCCCCGCGCCGGACCCCCGCCCGCAGGATGCGCTGCGGTCCCGTCCCCCTCATGCGGCACTGTCCTCTCGGTCCCCGGAGTCGCCCGGGTTGTGGTTCTCGGCGTTCACCATGTGCAGGTAGGTGTCCTCCAGCGTCGGGCGGCGCACCTCCAGGTCGGCTATCGGTCCCCCGGTGTCGCGATGCAGTTCCCACACCAGCCGGGAGGGATCGTCGGGCCGTTCCCTTCGCGGCGTCCCGTCCTCGGCCGTCCAGCGCACCTCGGCACGGGCCGCGGCCTGCCGGGCCAGTTCGGCCGGGCTGCCACAGACCCGTATGCGCCCGTTGACCAGCACGGCGATACGGTCGGCGAGGCGCTCGGCCTCGTTGAGGTCGTGGGTGGTGAGCAGGACGGTGACACCCTCGTCGCGGGCGAGTTTCTCAACCAGTACGTGGAAGTCGTACCGCGCCTCCGGGTCGAAGCCCGTGGTGGGCTCGTCGAGGAAGAGCAGTTCGGGGCGGCCGACGATGCCGAGGGCCACGTCGAGGCGGCGGCGTTGGCCGCCGGAGAGCCGGCCCACCTGCTGGTCCGTCTGCGCGGTCAGGCCGACGAGTTCCAGCAGCCGTACCGGGTCGCGCGGGGCGGGGTAGTACTCGGCGAAGTGGCCCAGCAGCTCGCCCACCCGCCATTTGGCGTGGTCGCGCCAGGACTGCAGGACGAGGCCGAGCCGCCCGCGCCAGACATCGTCACCGCGCACCGGGTCCGTGCCCAGTACCTGTACGTCACCGGACGAGCGTCGGCGGAAGCCTTCGAGTATCTCGACGGTGGTGGTCTTCCCGGCGCCGTTCGGGCCGAGCAGGGCGAAGATCTCGCCGCGGTGGATGTCCAGGTCGACGCCTTGCAGCACATCCCTGGAGCCGTAGGTCATGCGCAGGTCGCGGACCCGCACCACGGGCTCGGGCGCGCTCACCGGCGGGCCTCCGTCCGCGTCTGCCGCGTCCGGGCCGAGTCCGTACGCGCGGCGCCGGCGGCATCGGGCGTGGGCGTCGCGGCGCTTTCGGGAGGCGGGCCGGTGGCGGCACCTTCGACGATGGCGCGCAGCGCCGCCACGTGCCCCTCGAAAGCGGTCCGGCCCCGGTCGGTCAGCCGGACCTTCGTACGGCGCTTGCGTCCGCCACCCTCCTTCTGGATCTCCAGATAACAGGCCTCCTCCAGCGTGTGCAGCTGTTTGGAGAGCGCCGAGTCGCTGAGCGAGAGGCTGTCCCGGATGAACGGGAAGTCGGCCCATTCGGTGGCGGCGAGCAGCGCGACCACCGAAAGCCGGGTGGAGGGGTGGATCAGTTCGTCGAATCCGGCGGGGGTGCTCATCGACGGCTCCCGTCATAGCTGCGCATCGGGGCGAAGGCCCACCGGTTGGCGGGCGCGGTGACGAGCAGGAAGAGACCTGCGCATATGGTGGCCTGCACCAGGCTGCCGTACGGGAGTTGAATCCACTCGATCAGACGGCCGGTGACTGCGATGCTCGCCCCGCCCAGGGTGGCGGCCGCGATGAACACCGCGAACACCCTCCAGGTGTAGCGCGAGCGGTGCAGCCGCACCCGCGACTTGCGGTTCGCTCGCACCCCCATGGCGCCCAGCACCACCACATACGCCGCCAACGCCGCCCAGAGGCACCACTTGGGCAGATCGAGCCCGCTGACGGCCAGATATACCCACATGACCGCCGCGATCGGCAGGTATGACCGCCGCCCCGTCGCGGAGCAACGCTCCATTTCGTCGTAGACCCGCTCCTGCGGGACGCGGATCCTTTGCAGGTCCGCCCATGCCCGGTCGGCATCCACCGGTGTGCTCATGCACATCGCCCCCTATGACCTTGACGTGCCACATGGCCCGCGGCCGACTCCCCGACCGCCAGCTTTCCCACTAGGAAAGTTAGCGCAGACTTTCCTGTTGGGCAAGTCGAGAAGAGCGGTGCGGGAGAGTGACGGCGTGAGCCCGGGGCGCGAGGGGGCGCGCGGGGCCGCTCGGCTTGGGCCGTTCGACCGGGCTCGTCAGTCGATGACCGCGGTGGCCTCGATTTCGACCAGATGCTCGGGTACGTCCAGTGCCGCCACCCCCAGCAGCGTGGCCGGCGCCGCCGGAGTGGTGCCCAGCTTGGCGGCTGCCCGCGCGATTCCCTCCAGGAGGAGGGGCATCTTGTCGGGGGTCCAGTCGACGACGTGGACGGTCAGTTTCGCCACGTCGTCGAAGGAACCACCCGCCGCGGCCAGGGCGGTGCCGACGTTGACGTAGCAGTGCTCGACCTGGGCTGCGAGGTCCCCGTCGCCGACCGTGGTTCCCTCGGCGTCCCAGGCGACCTGTCCGGCGACGAAGACCAGTTTCGATCCGGTCGCGACCGATACCTGCCGGTAGACGTCGATCTTCGGCAGTCCGTCGGGGTTCATCAGGGTGATGGCCATGGTGCTGTCCGCTTCCTCAACGGGAGGGCCCGCACGGGCCCTCTTCCTCCGGGCCAAGTCCGCCCCGGCCTCTCGTGGTTACTCGGGAACCGTAAGAGAGTCGCCGCTGACGTGGAAGAACGCACTTTTCGGTGACTGGGGAACCTGAAGGTGACCCAGCAGTTCAACGGCCCGTCCGACAGGCCGGAAGTGGTGAATCAGGGGAGCCGGGAATCGGCTCAGGCGATCCAGTGCGGTCGGCGGGTGGTGGACGAGGGCGTGAGGCCGTCCGCGAGTGCAGCGGCCATGCGGTGCACGGCCTCGCGGAGTGTGCCGGGAGGGGTGGTGTAGGGGATGCGGAGGCGTTGTTCGAAGACGCCCGGGTCGGTGGCGAAGTAGGCGCCGCCTTCGATCCGTACCCCGTAGTCCAGTGCGCGTTCGGCCAGTGCCGCGGCGACGGGCTCGCCGAGGTCGACCCAGAGGGACAGGCCGCCGGGCGGCAGTTGCCAGCTCCAGTGCGGAAGGTGCTCGATCAGGGCGGTGGTGAGGGCGGCGCGCTGGGTGCGCAGCCGTTCCAGGTGCGCCGGCAGCAGTTCCTCGGAGCGGTCCAGCAGGTCCAGGGCCACGAGTTGGTCCAGGACCGAGCCGCCCATGTCGGTGGCGACCCGCTGACCGGCGAGTTCGGTGACGAGTCGGGCGGGGGCGCGCAGCCAGCCGATGCGCAGGCCCGCCCAGTGGGTCTTGCTCATCGACCCGGTGGTGACGACCTGGCCGGTCCCGCCCGGTGCGGCGACGGCGGCGAAGGGCGGCGGGGCGGGCACGTCGAGGGCGAGGTCGGTCAGGGTCTCGTCGACGACCAGCCAGGTGCCGGAGCGCTGCGCGGCGCGCAGGATACGGGCGCGCTGCTCCACGGACATGAGGCAGCCGGTCGGGTTGTGGAAGTCGGGGATCAGGTAGGCCAGTTGCGGCACGGACTGGCGCAGGGACGATTCGACGATTTCGGCGTCCCAGCCGGTGTCGGTCACGGGGACGGGCACGGTGCGCAGCCGGGCGCGCCGCAGGGCCTCCAGGGCGTTCGGGTAGGACGGGTTCTCGATCATGACCCGGTCGCCGGGGCGGCTCAGCAGGCCCAGGACCAGCGTGAGTGCGTGCTGGGCTCCGGAGGTGACGAGGATCTGTTCGGGCACGGTGGCCAGGCCCCGGCGGGTGAAGCGTTCGGCGATGGCGGCGCGCAGTTCCGGCAGGCCGTACGGGTGGTAGCCGGGCGTGTCGACGTGTTCGGCCAGTTGCGGGGACACCCTGGCGAGGGCGTCGGCGAGCGTTCGGTGCGGTAGCGCGGGGGCGGCTCTGGCCAGGTCGATCGCGGTGTCCCGGGGGCCGAGGAGCCGTGTGACGCCGTGGGGGGTGCGCCCTTCGGGCAGGGCCGTCCAGGTGCCGGAGCCCTGGCGGCTGCGCGCGTAACCGCCTTCGCGCAGCAGGTCGTAGACGGCGGTGACGGTGGCTCGGCTGATGTTCAGGGCCGTGGCGAGTTCGCGTTCGGCGGGGAGCCGGACGTGCAGCGCGATGCGCCCGTCCAGGATCAGCTCGCTGATCGCCTGCGCCAAGTGGCGGTAGGCGGGTCTGGTTCCCGACGGGTCGGGCAGCAGCGCGGCCAACTGCCTGCTGCCCAGTGTGCGGTCCAGGTGCCCTGCCCTGTTCACGGGCTGGGACAGGCCGATGTCTGCCATACCACTCCCCCGATATTGGCCATGTTGTGCCAGCCAATCACTGTACAGAGTCGCCCTGGTGGCCTGGAAATCACGCAGGTCCGGCACACGGGCCCAGCACACGACAAGTACAAGAGGATGGAGGCGGCCGGAACATGCGGCACGGACACGCGGATACGGTGGGCGACGAGCACGCAGGGCGGCGGCGGCCCGCGAGGCGGCGCTCGACGTACTCGCCTCAACGAGCCCGGGCGAGCACACCCCCGCTCCTCCTCACCTACGTGCCTCTCGGCAAGCGTCCGCTGAGGCGCCTGCCTCAGCTGTTCACCGGTTTGGCCCTGTACGGATTCAGCCTGTCGGTCCTGATCAGAGCCTCACTGGGCGTCAATCCCTGGAGCGTCCTGTACGAGGGGCTGGCGCGCCACACCACACTCACCTTCGGCACGGTCAGCGCCGTCGTGGGCGTGCTCGTGCTGCTGCTGTGGATCCCCCTACGGCAGCGGCCGACGTTCGGCACGGGGGCCAACATCGTCGTGCTGGCATGCTCGTCCGACCTCGGTCTGCGGCTCCTCCCCCAGGATCTGGAGCTTCCCGCGCGGATCGGGCTGCTCGTCGGCGGCATTCTCCTGAACGGTCTGTCCGTCGCCCTCTACGTAGGCGCGCGGTACGGGCCCGGCCCCCGGGACGGCCTGATGACCGGTATGTCGGCCGTGACCGGGCGGTCCTTGCGCTCCGTTCGTACGCTGATCGAGGTCGCCGTGCTGGCCGTGGGCTGGCTGCTCGGCGGCGGTGTGGGGGCCGGCACCGTGCTGTACGCCCTCACGGTCGGGCGGGTCACGCAGTTTTTCCTGCCTCGGTTCGCCTACCGGAGCGGGACCGGAGGACGGGGCTGACGGCCGCAGAGGTGTGCGGGCGCCCGTTCGCGGCTACTCCGGTACTTTCCGTACGTCGATGATCACCGACCCGGACCGGCCCGCACGGCCCGGCCCCCTCAGGAGAAGCGGTATGAGCAGCGAACCGACCATGCACACCATCACCCAGAACTCCGTCGGCGGCCCCGACCTACTGCACCTGACACAGGCGCCCAGGCCGGCGCCGCTGCCCACCGAGGTGCTCGTACGGGTGCGCTCCGCCGGGGTGAACCCGGTCGACTGGAAGACCCGTCAGGGCGGCGGAATGGCCGGCGTCCTCGGGAACCCGCCGTTCACCGTGGGCTGGGACGTCAGCGGGGTCGTGGAGGAGGTCGGCTTCGGCGTGCACACGGTCGAGGTGGGTGACGAGGTGTACGGGATGCCGTGGTTCCCCCGGCAGGCCGGCGCGTACGGCGAGTACGTCACCGCGCCCTCCCGGCACTTCGCCCGCAAGCCCGCCACGCTCGACCACGACCACGCGGCGGCCGTGCCGCTGGCCGCGCTCACCGCCTGGCAGTGCCTGGTGGACGCGGCGCACGTCAAGGCGGGTCAGCGGGTGCTGATCCACGCGGCGGCGGGTGGCGTCGGCCACTTCGCGGTGCAGTTCGCCAAGCACCTGGGCGCGCACGTCATCGGTACGGCGCGGACGGCCAAGCACGACTGGCTGCGGTCTCTCGGGGCGGACGAGCTGGTCGATTACACCAAGGACCGCTTCGAGGGGGTGGTGCGCGACGCCGATGTCGTCATCGACCTCGTGGGGGACGAGCACGACGCGACCAGCACCCGTTCGCTGCGTACGCTGCGGTCCGGCGGCACGCTCCTCGCTGTTCCCTCCGGGGCCTCGCCCGAGCTGACGGAGGCGGCGCGTGCCCAGGGGGTGCGGGCGAGCGGCTTCCTGGTGGAGCCGGACGGCGCGGCGCTCGCCCGTATCGGCGCTCTCATCGACGAGGGGGCGGTGTCGGTGGAGGTCGAGGACGTACTGCCGCTGGCCGAAGCCGCCGAGGCCCACCGCCGGGGCGAGGAGGGCCGTACGCGCGGCAAGCTGGTGTTGCGCGTGGCGCCCTGAGGCCACTCGTCGCCACCGGCCCGAACGGGTGATGTGCAGCATTCCACGGCCGGGTTTCCGAGGAAACTCCCGGCCGTGCTGCGGAAAACTGCTGCGTTGGCCCGCCGGGGGCCAGGCGCGGCGCATCAGCAAAGGATGTACGGGAACACACCGGCAATTGCCCGGCGCGGCGGTCGTACCGGCATGCGATGTGCCGCCGGTGTCCGTCCGTCACGGTTGTCACCAATCGCCGTCGATACGGCACACCGGTGCCCCGCGGGCCGCGATGTCCGCCTCACCGGCTCTCCGCTGTCCGCCGTGCGGGCGGAATGGCGGAGGACGCGGAGGGGGCTGAGCCGATGGCTCGCGAACGGTGCGGCATGACGATCCGGGCCCTGGGCCGGGACCTTCCTACGCGTCGACCCATTCGTGGGACTGGGCCTGCTTCAGCAGACGCTGGCGGGCCTGCAGGATCTGCTCGCCGGTCATGCTCGGCACGCCGGTGACCAGCAGTTCCGTCACCTCGTCGAGGAACTCCTGGGCGGAGAGGGTGTCGCACAGGACACCGTCCTCGAAATTGCCGTCGTGCGCCGCGCCCTGGGCGCGGTGCGCACCGCCGGAGCGGCCGGGGGCGCCTTCCAGGAAACGCACTTCGGACGCCTTGGGGCCCCGGTCTCCCTCGTCGACCACGAATTCAACCTTGACGCCGGGGGCCATCAGCCCCTTGTCGAATTCCAGGTCGTTCACATGCACGAAGACGTCTTCTCCGCCGTCGTCCGGGACGACGAATCCATAGCCGCGTACCTCGTCGAACCGAATGACCTTGCCCGAAACCATCACTGTGCCCCAGACCCCAATTCCACAACTGCCCGCAAATTCCGCACCCCGTCGCCGTCGTCCCGGCGGCTCACCGTTCCCGCCGGCTGTGCCGGCAGAGGTTTTCGCCGAAGGCGGAGACGATTCGGTGGATGTCCCGCCCATACTATTGCCGAGCGGCGGCGGAACGTCCAGCCCGGTGCCCGCCCCCGCGCGGCACCGGCGCACGCGGGCGCTCCGCGGGGAGACACCGCCCTTGGTCGGCACGGTGGCGGACCGTCGTTACGGCACCGCCCCGACGGAACGGTGCCGTAACGACGCAACGGATCAGCCGGCCAGCGCGGCCCGTACCTCCTCGGCGAGCAGCGTCACGTAGTCGCCGGTCCAGCGCTCGATCGTGGTGTGCTCCCACAGGTCGGTCGAGTACTCGACGTATCCGGTCAGCGTGTCGCCCGCCGGGACGAGCCCGAAGTTGAACTCCGTCCGGGAGGCCGGGACGGCCAGATCCTCGACCGCCGCGTCCACGCCGGGCAGGTCGATGTCCGTGTCCAGCGAGTTCTGGTACTGGAACCCGAACGGCACCTGGTCCGGTACCTCGACCCCCATCTCCTCGCGCAGGGGCCCGGCGAGCCTGCGCAGCGGCATGATGTGGTCGATGCCCTCGATCGAGGTGTGTGCGACCTGGCGGACGAGTTCGGTGAAGGTCCCGGCCCGGTCGAGCCGGATGCGCAGCGGGAGGCCCACGGCCGTGCAGGCCACCAGCGACTCGAAGGCGCGGCGCTCACGGTTGGCGTAGGAGACGTTGACCATGACTTCCCCACGGCCGGAAAGCTTGCCGGCGAGCCGGCCCAGGGCGGCGACGGTGACCGCGTACGGCGTGGTGCCGCACTTCCTGGCCAGCCGTTCCACGTCGGCGCGCAGGTCGGCGTCCACGGTGAAGAGCGCGACGCGTCCCTGTCCGCTCAGGGTTTCCGGGCGCGGCCGGTCCAGGGGCAGCGCGTGCCGGAAGGGGGCCCCTTGCAGTTCTCCGGCCCAGTACTCAAGGATGCGCCGGTCGGTCCGGTCCGAGGCGGTTTCCTGTTGCCAGCGGGCGTATTCGGTCGGCTGCGGCACCGTGCTGCCCAGGGTGTGGGGCGTTCCGGTCACCGCGGCACCGTAGAGCGCGGCGAAGTCGTTCAGCAGGATGCTGACGGCCCAGCCGTCGCAGGTGGAGTGGTGCAGCAGGAGGAACAGCGCCCAGGCCGAGGGGCCGGTCCGCACCAGACGGAGTTTCGGTGCCACTCCTTCGGTGAGGTCGAACCGGGTGGCCGCGACCTGTGCGCTGATCCGCTCGGTCTCGTCGCCGTCCGCTGTCCCGTCGGCGCCCGCCAGGCCTGCGGACCCGATTGTGGTGCCCCTGCCGGTGGTCAGGTCCTCGACCGGGAGGTCGACGGGGCGCGGCCGGAGAATCTCCTGCCACCATTGCTCGCCCTCCTTGACGAACCGGGTGCGCAGCGATGCGTGGCGGGCCACGAGCTGAGTCAGCGCGGTGCGCAGCGCGGGCAGGTCCAGGTCGCCGGTGAGCGTGATGCGCAGGGCGACGTTGTAGACCTGCGGCAGGGCGTGCCGGTGGTGCCCGTCGATGAAGGCCCGCTGCTGGTTGGTGGCGGGTGCCCGGTCGATCACTTCGGGGGCCGGTGCCCGGCCGGCCGCCTCGGGGGCGGGGGCCCGGTCGGCCACCTTGGAGGCGCCGTCCGCGTCACCGGCGAGGTACGCCGCCATGGCCCGTACCGTCGGCTCCTGGTAGAAGCGCACCATCGGGTACTCCTGGCCGAACACCTCCCGGGCGCGGTTGACCAGCCGGATCGCGGCGATCGAGTGACCACCGAGGTCGAAGAAGGAGGTGTCCGGGCCGATGGCGTCGGCCGTGAGGTCGAAGGCGTCGGCCCAGAGGGCGCGGAGGCGGTGTTCGAGCCGGGCGTGGAGGCCGGGTTCGGGCTCGTCGGCCGGTGGGGGGACGGGTGCCGTCCGCCCTGTGTCCCGCCCGGAGTTCCCGGCTGCGGGCCTGGATGGCGCGGCCGTCACGATCTCCGGACCCGGCAGCGCGGTGCGTTCCAGCTTGCCGTTGCCCGCGAGCGGCAGTCCGGTGAGGACGGCCCAGGACCTCGGTACGAGATACTCCGGCAGCCGGGACGCGAGTTCGCCTGCCAGCCGGTCTGCGAACGTCTGGCGGCCGGCCGCGGTGGTGGTGTGGCCCGCGTCCTGGTCCGCCGGTACGGCGTAGGCGGCGAGGTAGGCCTCGCCCCGGCTGTCGCGGCGGGCCAGCACGGCGGCCTCGCGTACGCCGTCCAGGGCGTTGAGCGCGCGGGAGGCCTCCTCCGGCTCGACACGGTATCCGCGGACCTTCACCTGGTCATCGACGCGCCCGTGGAACTCCAGGGCGCCGTCCTCGGTCCATCGCACCAGGTCACCGGTGCGGTAGAAGTCGGGGAAGCCGGGTCCGTCCGACGATGCCTGCGCGCCGGCCCGGAGCGGATCCGGGCCGAAACGTTCCTCGGCCGCAGCGGGTGCGCCCAGGTAGCCGCGAGCGACCCCCGGTCCGCCGACGTACAGCTCCCCCACCGCGCCGATCGGCACCGGCGCGCCCGACGCGTCGAGAACCCGCAGTCGCGCGTTGTCGACGGGGCGGCCGATCGGTATCGGCCGCGAATCGGTCCCGGACGTGCGCGGGCCGACAATTTCGGTGGTGCACAGCACGGTGGTCTCGGTCGGCCCGTACACATTGACCGTTTCGTACGCCACATCCGGGCGCGGCCGGGTACGCATCACGTCGCCGCCCAGCAGCAGGTGGCGCAGCGGCGGCTGTTCAGCAGTCGGCAGGGTGAGCAGCGCCTCGCCCAGGGCGGTGGGCAGGATCGAGAAGGTGACGTGCTGCTGCGTGTACCAGCGGGCCAGTGCCGATGTGTCCGTACGGACCGCGTCGTCGGCGATGACGACGGACGCTCCCGCGGTCAGCGCGGGCCAGATTTCCAGGACCGAGGCGTCGAAACTCTGGCTGCACACCAGCGCGCTGCGGTCGGCGGAGGTGAACGCGAAGCGCTTGTGGTGCCACTGGCAGAGGTCGACGACTCCGCGATGGGGCACCGCGACGCCCTTGGGTGTGCCCGTGCTGCCGGAGGTGTAGATGACGTAGCACAGTGATTCGGGACCGGTGATACCCGAAAGCGCCTTCTTCGTACGGCCGGTGGTGTGGCTCTCACCTGCGGTGACGTCGATGACGGCCAGGCCGTCGGGCAGGTCGAGGGCGTCGGCCCGGGAGCCGGTGCTCAGCAGGAGACGGGCGCCGCATTCCGCGAGCACCGTGGTGGCCCTGGCCTGTCCCAGCGACGGGTCGAGGGGGACGTACGCCCGGCCGGACTTGAGTACCGCGAGCATGGCCACGATGAGGTCGGTGGAGCGGGGCAGCCACAGGGCCACCACGTCGTCCGCACCGTCCGGGACCGCGGCAGCCGTCCCGTGGTGCTCGCGGATGACGACGGCCAGACGCTCGGCCCGCGCGTCCAGTTCCCGGTAGCTGAGCCGGTTCTCGCCGTGGTGGACGGCGGTCCGGTACGGGGCGTCCGCCGCGCGCCGGGCGACGAGTTCGTGGACGGTGGCCCGCGCCACCGGGCGGACCGGGCCCTGCTGCCACGCGGCGGGCACCGGCTTCCCGACCGGCTCCTCAGCCGGCTCCCCGACGGGCTCCACCGTCGCGACGGCGCTCCTGGCCTGCCGCGATGCCGTGGACACCGGACGGCCGGTCACGGCCGGTCCGGCGGGCTCCGCTTCCTGCCGCCCCTCGGTCGCGCCGAGGCGGGACAGCCGGGTCCCCGGCTCCCGTACGGCCGCTTCGAGCAGGTCCCGGAAGGTATGGAAGAAGCCGTCCACGGTGCCCGCGTCGAACAGGTCGGTGTTGTACTCCAGGTGGCAGCGGATGCCCTCGGGCTGGTCGGTGAAGTACACGGCGAGGTCGGTGAGGGCCTTGTCGGGTCCCGCGTCGAGCACGGTGGCCCGGACGCCGGGCAGATCGAAGCGGAACGGATCGCTGCTCTCGAACTCCGCGAGAACCTGGAAGACCGGCGTGCGGTCGGTGGTACGCGCCGGCGCCAGCTCCCGCACCACCGCCTCGAAGGGCACGTCCGCATGGTCGTACGCGTCCAGGGCGACGCCCCGCACCCGGTCCAGGAACGTACCGAACTCCGGGTCGCCGGACAGATCGAAGCGGAGCGCGAGGGTGTTGACGAAGAAGCCGAGCAGGTCCTCGGTGCCCTGGGGGCGGTCCGACATCGGGGTGCCGACGACGATGTCCCGCTGACCGGTGACCCGGTGGAGCATCGCGGTGAAGCCCGCCAGCAGCGTCATGAAGAGGGTGCCGCGCCGCTGCCTGCTCAGGTCCCGCAGCCGTGCGGACAACCCGGGGCCGAGACGGTGGAAGACGGCCCGCCCGTTGGAGGTCATGGCCGCGGGGCGGGGGCGGTCGCAGGGCAGCTCCAGTACGGGAAGCTCGCCGCCGAGCGTGTCCAGCCAGTACGTCAGGTTCGCGGCGCTCGCCGGGCCGCCCAGCGTACGGAGCTGGGCGCGCGCGTGGTCGGCGTAGGTGCCGGACAGCGCGGGAAGGTCCGGGGCGGAGCCGTCGTGCGCGGCGCGGTAGAGGGCGGACAGATCACGGGCCAGGACGGTGGCGGAGGCGGCGTCCACGACGATGTGGTGCAGGGAGAAGACCAGGACGTGCCGCTCCTCCCCCAGCTTGACCAGCCGGGTGACGAACAGCGGCCCGTTGACGAGGTCGAAACGCCGCGCGCTCTCCTCCGCCAGCACGGCACGGACCGCGGCGTCCTCGCCGTCCGCGCCCGCGTCCGTACGGTCGAGCACCGCGAAGTCCGGTGCGGACGGCGGGCGGACGAGCTGGCAGGGTTCGTCGTCGATCTCGCGGAAGACGGTCCGCAGGCCCTCGTGCCGCGCCACCAGTCCGCGCAGCGCCGTACGCAGCGCGGGGACGTCGAGCGGGCCGTCGAGGCGGATGGCCTTGGTCTCGTTGTAGGCGGTACGGCCCGGCAGCATCCGTTCGAGGAACCAGATGCGCTGCTGGCCCGGTGACAGCGGGGCGGTGCTCTCGCGTACGGGTTCCCGTGCCTCTACCGGGGCCGGAGCGGGTGTGGGCGGGACGGACGTATTCGCTCCCGCGCTCACGCCCGCGCTTGCGCCCGAACTCACGCCGGTGTCCGCGCCCGCGCCCGGCGCGTGGTAGTGGCGGCGCAGCGCGTCGATGTGGGTGAGGCCGGTGCGCAGCGCAGCCGGCTCGACGCCGAAGTCGACGAGCGAGACGATCTCGTCGGCACCCGCCGCGCTCACCGCATCCACCACGGGGGCGACGGTGTCGGGCGTGCCGATGAGTGCCCGCTGGTCGCAGTAGCGGTCGTAGGCGCGGCGGAAGAGCACGTCGAGGTCGTCCTCGGTCAGCGCGGACAGGTCCACGTTGTGGCCGAGGCTGTTGGCGACGTTGCCGAAGAGGGAGAGCGAGGCGCGCATGTAGCGTGCCAGGGGCTCGTACGCCTCGGTGCGCGCGGTGCGGTGGTCGGCCGCGAGGTAGGTGTGCAGCAGGACGGCCACCCGCCCGGCGTCCGGGTCGAGGCCGTGCTCGGCGCGGGTGCGGCGGTACAGCGCGATGTTCTCGGCCAGCTGCTCGACGCTCTGGGTCATCAGGTTGGTGACCACGCCGACGTCGTGCCGGGCGGCGGCCGCGTACGAGGCGGGGTTGCCGACCACCGCCGTGTACACGGGCGGTGTGTCCTGCACGGGGCGCGGGAACAGGCGTACCTCGGTCTCGCCGTCGCCGCCGACGCGCCGTACGGCCTCGCCGCGCCAGAGCCGGCGGACCTGCTCCACCTGCTCGTACATCAGCTCCTTGTGGCGGCCGAAGCGCTCGGGGAAGAAGACGAAGTCGTTGGCGTGCCAGCCGCTGGCGCAGCCGATGCCGACCCGGCCGCCGGAGAGGTTGTCGGCCATCGACCACTCCTCCGCGACCCGGACCGGGTCGTGCAGGGGCAGGACGACGGAGCCCGCGTTGAGGCGGACGTGGCGGGTCTCGCGGGCGAGGGCCGCGGCGAGCACGACGGGGTTGGGGAACAGCCCTCCGAAGGAGTGGAAGTGCCGCTCGGGCATCCAGAGCGCGTGGAAACCGTGCTGGTCGGCGAAGCGGGCGGTCTCCAGGATGTGGTCGTACTTGCCCTGCGCGGCGGCCGGGGAGCCGGCTCCGGCTTCACCACTGGCGCCGGCCTCAGCGTCGTTCTGGGGATAGTCGCCGAAGAAGTAGATGCTGAAGTCGGGGGCGCGGCGCGCGGTCACGGCGGAGGCGGCGGCAGTGACGGCGGTGGCGGTGACGGCAGGCGCCGTACGCGGCTCGGCGACCTGCATAGGCGTGCTGGTCGCGGACGCCGGTGCGACGCTCGGCGCAGCGGCCGGAACCGCCGTCGGCTGCGGCTTCGGCCCGCCGGGGAAGAAGCCGGCCGCGCGCAGTTCCCGCAGCGACCCGCGCACCGCGTCGGCGATGAACTCGATGTCCCCGTCCGAGTGGGCGGTCGACAGGAAGAAGTTGCGCCATTCCCAGACGTGCACCCCGCGCAGCATGAGGTGGTGGTACAGCAGTTCCATGTCCGCGCGGTGCTCGAAGCGGAACTGGGAGCCGAAGTGGCTCACCCGCAGCGGGAATTCCTCGTCCTCGAAGAAACGGTTCAGCGAGTCCGCCAGCTCGCCGGTACGGGCGTTCAACCGCTCCTGGAGCCGCGGGCTGTGCTCCTTGAGGTGCGTCAGCACGGCACGGGCGGCGACCATCGAGACCGGGTGCTGGATGTACGTACCGCCGAAGAAGGTGGTGTCGGCGGGCGGATAGCTGCCGTCCCCGTACTGCCAGAAGCCGCCGTCCACCCCGTCCATGATGTCCGCGCGGCCCGCGATGGCGCCGATCGGGAAGCCGCCGCCGAGCAGCTTGCCGTACGTCGCGAGGTCCGGGATGACGCCGTAGAGCTCCTGGGCGCCGCGCGGCGCCGGACGGAAGCCCGTCAGCATCTCGTCGAACATCAGCACGATGCCGTGGCGCCGGGTCAGCTCGCGCAGCTTCCGTACGAACTCGACGGGTCGCAGCGACGGGTGGCGGCTCTGTACGGGCTCGATGATGACCGCGGCGATGTCGTCCGCGTGCTCGGCGATGGCCTCCAGGCTCGCGTCGCTCCCGTAGTCCAGGACCAGCAGGTCGGCGACGCTGGCGGCCGGGATGCCGGTGGAGACGGGGACGGTGATCCGGTCGGCGCCGGTGCCGGTGGAGCGGCCCAGGACGTTGTCGGCGTGGCCGTGGTAGGCGCCGTGGAAGGTGACGATGCGACGGCGGCCGGTGGCGGCGCGGGCGAGCCGGATCGCGGCGGAGTTCGCCTCCGTACCGGAGTTGGCGAACGCCACCCGTTCCATGCCGGTCAGTTCCGCCAGCAGTTCGGCGGCCTCGCCGGTCTCGACGTTGCGCGGGCCGAGCTGGATGCCCCGGGAGAGGTGCTCGCGGACGGCCTCGCTCACGAACTCCGGTTCGTGGCCGAAGAGGAGCACGCCGAAGCCCATGGTGATGTCGACATAGCGATTGCCGTCGACGTCCTCCAGCCAGGAGCCGCGCGCCCGGCGTCCGGCGATCGGGTACAGCATCTCCTTGGTCTTGCTGCGGAACCCGACGACGGCCCGGCTGTCGGCCAGCACCCGGCGGTACCGCTGGGCGATCTCCTTGGACGTGGCGGTTTTGGCCGTGTAACGGCGTACCAGATCGTCGAGGTGCGACTGCTGGGATACGGGGGCGGACCCGCCGACCATGCCGGAGCCGCGGGAGACGGTCACCCGGGGGCCGTGCACGCGCTGCCGCCGTTCGGCGGCGGGCACCTGGCCGTTCGCGCCGTCCGTCGGCTGCCCGGCGGGCGGCTCCTGGACGGCTCCGGCCTCCGCCGGCCGCTCCGCGCTCCCGGCCGCGGCCTCGATCCGCTCAGCGATGCGCCGGGAGAGGTCGGCCATGGCGGCGAGATCCTGGTCCACCGCGGCCGCGGCGGCGCTCGGCCCGGTCATGCCCCGCCCGCCTTTCCGTTGGCCACCGCGCCGCCGGTCAGGGCGCTCGTCGCCTGCGCGGTCAGCAGCTGGGACAGCTGGTGTATCTGGGACATCATCTGGAGCTGGATCTGCGACAGCTGCTGCACCTGGCGGACGAGGTCGGCCAGTTCGGCGCGCGTCACGGGCTCCGACAGCCCGGACGGCTCGCCGAGCGCGGGCGCAGACTCGGGAACGGGCGCGGGCGCGGGCTCGGGCGTATGGATGGACTCGGGCGCCCGCTCCGGCTCCGGCGCCCGCTCCGGCTCCACCGCGCGAACGGTCTCAGCGTCACCGCCCGCCATCCGCCCCACGATCAGCTCCGCGAGCTGCCGCGAGGTGCTCGCCTCCTCGAACAGCTCCCGCATGGCGACCTTGACCTGGTGGTCCTGCTCCAGCTCGCGCAGCACGCTGATCATCTGCAGGGAGTCCGCACCGAGATCGAAGAAGGATGTGTCGCCGGTGATCGCGTCCGCGTCGTGCCCGAGGTGCTTGGCGACCAACGCGATGACGTGCCCGAGCACCCTCTCGAACACTGCCTCGTCCTGTGCCACGTCTTCCTCTTCTCTCGCTGGTTCTCTCGCTGGTTCGCCGGCCCGGACGGCCAGGACGGCTGTCGGTTCCGGCCCCGTCCAGAAGGTCTTGTGCTGGAAGCGGTAGCCGGGCAGCCCGGTCCGGCGGCCTCCGCTGCCGGCCGTCAGCGCCGGCCAGTCGAGGTCCGCGCCCGCGCAGTGCAGCTGGGCCACCGCGCCCCAAAAGGGGGCGGCTCCGGCGCCCCGGCGCAGCGTCGGTGCCGCCCGTACGCCGGGGAGGGCGGCGCGGGCGAGTCCGCTGAGCGTGGTGTGCGGGCCGATCTCGACCAGTGCGGCGGTGTCCGTCCCGCCGAGCGTGCGCAGTACGGCGTCGTAGCGGACCGGCTCGCGTGTCTGCCGTACGAAGTAGTCCGCGTCGGGCAGCCAGCCCGGCTCGTACAGGCGCCCGTCGAGGCAGCTGACGAAGGCGGTGGTGGCCGGGCGGAAGGTGACGCTGTCGAGCAGTTCCCGGAACTTGTCCAGGACCGGGTCCATCAGCGCGGTGTGGAAGGCACGGGTCACCGGCAGCCGTTCTCCGGTGGTGCCGCGCTCCTCCAGCAGGGCCAGCAGTCGGTCGACGGCGGAGACAGGACCGGCGAGCACGTGCCGCCGCTCTCCGTTGACGACGGCGAGTTCGAGGCCGGTGACCTCGGCGGTCAGGTTCCGTACGGTGTCCAGGTCCACCGGGACCGCGGCCATGGCACCGCGCGCGCAGTGGTCCTGCATCAGGCGGCCGCGCTCCGCGGTAAGGCGCAGGCCGTCCTCGACCGACAGGGCGCCCGCCGCGCACAGGGCGGCGTATTCGCCGACGCTGTGTCCGGCGACGATGTCCGGTGTGATGCCGGTGTGGCGCCAGAGGCCGGTGAGGGCGTACTGCAGGGCAAAGAGGGCTGGTTGGGCGGTCCGGGTGTTCTCCGCTGTGGCGCGGTCGGCGCCGGGGTCGAGCAGTATGTCGAGCAGGGAGCTGCGGTAAAGCGCCTGGTGGTGGCGGTCGCAGGTGTGGAGCAGGTCGCGTACGACGGCGAAGCGCTCGTACATGGGCTGCGCCATACCGGGGTACGGGCTGCCCTGCCCGGTGAACTGGAAGACGATGCCCGCGCGCGCTTCCCGGGGGGCTTCGCCGGTCGTCACGGCGGCGGCAGCGGCGGGGCCGTCGGTTCCCGCAAGCCAGCTGCCCAGGGCTGCAACCAGCTCCGCGGGGTTCTTCCCGCGGGCCGCCAGGCGGTGCCGGTGGTGGATCCGGCCCGCCGCGGTGGTCACGACGTCGGCGAGGTCCGCCTCGGGATGCCGCGTCAGGTGCTCGTGTACGGCCTGGGCGTTGGCCGTGAGGGCCGCTTCGGACTGGCCGGACAGGACGAGTACGTCCGGTGGGGCCACGGTGGCGTCACGGGGAGCGGGCTCGGGGGCCTGCTCCACGATGATGTGGACGTTGGTGCCGCCGACGCCCAGCGACGAGACGCCCGCCCGGCGCGGTGTGTCCCCCTGCGGCCACGGGCGTGCGGCCTCGGGGATGTAGAAGGGGCTGTGGTCGAGGTCGAGGGCGGGGTTCGGCTCGCGGAAGTTGGCCATCGGCGGGATGACGCCGTGCTTCAGTACGAGCAGGGCCTTGATGAAGCTGGCGAGGCCGGAGCACACGTCGAGGTGGCCGATGTTGGCCTTGGTCGAGCCGAGCGCGCAGTAGCCGGTGCGGTCGGTGTCGGCGCGGTACGCGGAGACGGCGCCATCGAACTCGATCGGGTCGCCCTTCAGGGTGCCCGTACCGTGGGTCTCCAGGTAGCCGACGGTATCCGCGCTGATGCCGGCGTGGTCCAGCGCGCGGCGGATCGCGCCACATTGGCCCCGCGCGCTGGGCGCGGTGTACGTCTGCTTGTCCGCGCCGTCGTTGTTGATGCCCCAGCCGCGTATGACGCCGTGCACGGTGTCGCCGTCGGCGAGGGCCCGGTCCAGGCGCTTGAGGACGACGGCGGCGACGCCGGTGCCGCCCACCGTGCCGTCCGCTCCGGCGTCGAAGGCGCGCAGGTGGCCGCTCTTGGAGAGGATGGAGCCCTTCACGTACTGGTAGCCCAGCACCTGCGGCACGTGTACGGCCGTGGCACCGGCCAGCGCGAGGTCGCTGTCGCCGGTCAGCACCGACTGGGCGGCGAGCTGCAGGGCGGTCAGGGAGCTGGAGCAGGCGGTCTGGACGCTGATGGCCGGGCCGGTCAGGTTGAGGCGGAAGGCCACGCGGGTGGCGGTGAAGTCGGTGTAGTTGCCGACCATGACCTGCATCCTGGAGAGCCAGTCGTCGCCGACGGGGCCTTTCAGGACGTTGTTCAGCAGGTAGTTCTCCATGGTGTAGAGGTGGTAGCCGGTGCTGGCGAAGACACCGGTGCGCAGCCCGTCCCGTTCCCGCGGGTATCCGGAGTCCTCCAGGGCGTGGTAGGCGCACTCCAGGAACATCCGGTGCTGCGGGTCGGTGAGCTGCGACTCGCGGACGCTCATGCCGAAAAAGGGGGCGTCGAACCCGGCGATGTCGTGAAGGATGCCGCTGGCGCCCACGAAGTCGTCTGCACGGTACTTCTCCGCGGGTACGCCGGCGACCGCCAGTTCCTCGTCGGTGAACCGCCGTACACAGTCCCGGCCGTCCCGGATGACCTGCCAGAACTCTTCGGGGGTGTCCGCTCCGGGGAAGCGGAAGGCCATGCCGATGACCGCGACGCGCGAGTCGGCCGGTACGTTCATGAGCTGCTGCCCTCCGCGGTGGAGACCTCTCGGCCGGGCGCCGGGCCGCCGCTCTCCCGGGGCGATGGCCGCTGCGGGAACAGCGAACGTCCCCGGGACAGCACGATGAGCAGGGCGACGCACAGGAGGATGGCCAGTCCCTGGAACGCGCCGACCACCTGCAGGGGCGAGTAGCGCTCCAGCAGTGCCGCGCTGACGATCATGCCGAGGCCGAAGCCGCTGTTCTCGGCCGAGGCGGAGAGGCCGAAGAGACGGCCGCGCTGCTCGTCGGGGGCGGCCTGCAGCCGGGAGACGTACGCGATCTCCGTGAACCCGTCGGCCATGCCGGCGACGAGCGCGGCGATGGCGGCGGGCACGGCCGGCAGGCCGCTGAAGACCACGATGAACGCCACCGACATCACACAGGAGCCGATCGCGAAGGCGCGCTCCCCGGGTGACCACCCGGTCTTGCCGGTGCGGCGCGAGCACACCTGCTGCGCCACGATGTTGCCGATCGCCCAGGTCGCCCAGAACTGGCTGACGAAAGTAGCCGGATGGGACGGGTCCAGGGCGCTGGAGTAGATGGGCAGGGCGACGTTGTGCGAGGAGGAGCCGAGGCCGTCGGCCGCGCGGACCGCGACCATGACGGCCAGCAGCGGCGCCGCCTTCAGGAGCGCGAGGGAGGCCCAGCGGCCGGTGTCCGCGGCGTCCGCCGCCGTGCCGTCGGCCGCGCTCTTCTCGGCGGCCCGGGTGCGGATGGGCAGCAGGAAGAGGATCGTGGCGGAGGCCGCGAAGGTGCCGGCGTCCAGCGCGAAGGCCGCGGTGTAGCCGAACTGCGCGACGACCACGCCCGCCGAGGCGAACCCGGCGATCATGGCCAGCGAACGGCCGGTGACCAGCAGGCCGTTGGCCCGGGTCCGCAGGTCGGCGCCGACGATCTCCGGGACGCTGCTGCGCAGCGCCACCTGGGAGAGCGTCGAGCAGGCGCCGGTCCCCACGGCCAGCGCGAAGAGCAGGGCGACCCGTGCGCCGTCCGGCGCCAGGAGCAGCACCACCAGGGCGGCCGCCTGGGTCAGGTCGGCGCACACCATCAGCCGTTTGCGGTCGTACCGCGACACCAGCCGGCCGCTGACGAATCCGGACAGTACGCTGGTGATCAGGCGTACGGCCATGAACAGGCCGGCGGTCAGCGCGCTGCCCGTCACCTGGTAGACGAAGACGTTCAGCGCCACCATGTTCAGATAACTGCCGTACGCGGAAATGGCGTTGCCGACGACGAGCAGCCGGAAGTGCCCCACCTTCTTGTGCCTCCTCAGTGCCCCGTGCCGGCCCGGTCCACCACGCGGGACGGCGGAGGACCCACTTACGGTCACCCGGTTCGCGGGGCGCCTGGAGACGCATCATCCGGTGACTTGACCGGCGCTTTACCCCGCGTGTAGGGCAGGGGGAACCGCGGCCGCGGCCTTCTTGCGTTTTGCCGTGTCCGTGGTTAGATCAAGCCGCATGTCACGGGGGATGTGCTGCCCCCGCGGCACCGTCGGCAGTTCCGCTCCGTACCCCGCGGGAGGGCGCACCATGTCCGTTCCCGCTCGGGCCGTCTTCCCGGCGACGAGCCGATGAACCCACGAGCACCCCACAGCGCGGCGGCCGTACAGCGGCCTCGCCCCGCTCCTCCCGCGCCCCCGGACCGACCGTCCTGACGCCGCGGGCCGCCGTACCCTCCCTGCTCCACCGTCACCCCTTTGGAGAAGAGATGCCGGACCACAGCGCGTCCACCATGTCGCCGATGCTGTCCCCCCGGGAGCGGGAGGTACTGTCGCACATCGCCGACGGCCTGACGTACGACCAGACGGCCAGGCGCCTGGGCATCAGCGTGCACACGGTCAGCACGTATCTGCGGCGCATACGGGCCAAGCATCCGGCTCCGACCCTCGCCCACCTCGTACGGCTGCAGCTGGCGCAGAACAGCGGCTGACGGTCCGGACGCGTCCTCGGGGGCGCGTTCAACTTGGCCGGTTTCCGCCCTGTCAATGGCCGATATCCGGACAACATCACCAGGGCCGGTCCTTTGCCCCGGCGCGCCGTCGGCGGAGCCACCGGGTTTCCTCCGGCGACCGTGGGTACCCGCTGCCGAACGTCGCACCCGGCCGAAGGGACGCCCGTTGGTCATGTGTTGCGCAGAGCCGTTGTCCGCGCCCCGGCCGGGCGTCCCCCGAAGGGACCAGGCCCGGACGTGGCGTCCCGGCGGCGCGCGGGTCCCGTGGTGAACTGCGGGCGCGGGCGCCGGCGGCACGGGACGCGCGCCCGGTCCGTCCGGCGGCGTGTCCGAGGGGTGGCCGCGGTACGTGTGAGTCAGCGTGCACCGACCGGTTCGACGGAAGGACGGGTGATGCGCCGTAGCCGGACGGAGGACCACCAGGGCGCGGCCGGGGCCCGCACGGTGGACGCGGATGTCGCGGGCGCCATCGGATGGGTGCTCGACGAGGTGCTGGGCGCGCGGCTCATCGCGGCCGCGGCGGCCGACGCCCTCTTCACCCGGGACATCGCCGAACGCGTCGCACGATTCACGCTGGGCGGCGGCAAGCGGCTGCGCGGCCGGTTCGTGTGGTGGGGGCTGCGGGTCTGCGGGGGCGGCGACGAGGAGGCGGGGGCCGCGCTGCGGCTGGCCGCCGCGCTCGAACTCGTACAGACCTGTGCGCTGGTGCACGACGACGTGATGGACGGCGCCGAGCTGCGCAGAGGCCGGCCGGCCCTGCACGTCGAGGTCCGGAGGCAGTACGGCCACCAGGGCGGAACCGGCCCTTCCGCCCGTTCGGCGGAAACGTTCGGCCGGGCCGCGGCGATCCTGGCCGGTGACCTCGCGCTCGCCTGGGCCGACGACACCGTCATGGACACCCGCTTCCCCGCCCACGCGCGGTCCGCGGTGCACGCGCTGTGGCGGACCATGCGGACCGAGATGGTCGCCGGTCAGTACCTGGACCTGCACGGCCAGGTCACCATGTCCCGCTCCCCCGCCCGCGCGGTCCGCACCGCCCGGCTCAAGAGCGCCCGCTACTCGGTCGAACGCCCCCTGCTGCTGGGTGCCGCCCTGGCCGGCGCGGACGACCGGACCACCGGCGCGCTGCGCTCGGCGGGCCGCTGCGCCGGGCTCGCCTTCCAGCTCCACGACGACCTGCTGGGGGTGTTCGGTGACCCGCGGGAGACCGGCAAACCGTCCGGTGACGACATCCGCGAGGGCAAGTTGACGTACCTCACCGCGGTGGCCCGCGCCCGCGCGGAGACCGCCGGCGATGACGGGGCACTCGGTGTCCTCGACGCGGCGCTGGGCGATCCGGCTCTCTCGGCCGCCGCGGTGGACCGCGTACGGGAAGTGTTCGTCTCGACCGGGGCCCGCGCCGCACTGGAGGACAAAATCGAGAACCTCGCCGATCGGAGCGTGGCGCACCTGGCCGCCGTACCCACCGCCGACCCGGCCGCCCGCCGTCACCTGCACGACCTGCTGCGTGCCACGGCCGGCGCCCGTCCGTGCTCCCCGCCCGGCGCCCCTCCCCCGCCGGTGGCCGTCGTGGCGGCCCGGGGAGGTGCGCGGTGAAGACCGTCCCCGGCCGTACCGACCATGTCGTCGTCATCGGCGCCGGCCTGTCCGGCCTGTCCGCCGCGCTGCACCTGCTCGGCGCCGGGCGGCGGGTGACCGTGGTCGAGCGGGCGCTCCGGCCCGGCGGCCGGTGCGGGCGCCTCGAACGCAACGGCTATCTGATCGACACCGGGCCGACCGTGCTGACCATGCCGGACCTCGTCGAGGAGGCGTTCGCCGCGGTCGGCGCCTCGATGGCCGGGCGGCTGGATCTCGTGCCCCTGCACCCCGCCTACCGGGCGCGGTTCGCCGACGGCAGCACGCTGGACGTGCACACCGGCGCGGAGGCGATGGAGGCCGAGATCGAACGTTTCGCCGGAGCCCGGGAGGCCGCGGGCTACCGGCGGCTGCGGTCCTGGCTGAGCCGTCTGTACACGGTCCAGATGCGGCGCTTCATCGACGCCAACTTCGACTCGCCGCTGCAACTGCTCACCCCCGACCTGGCCCGTCTCGCGGCGCTGGGCGGCTTCGGCCGCCTGGACGCCCGTATCGGCCGGTTCCTCGGCGACGAGCGGGTGCGCCGCGTCTTCTCGTTCCAGTCCCTGTACGCGGGCGTGCCGCCGGCCCGCGCGCTCGCCGCGTACGCCGTGATCGCCTACATGGACACAGTGGCCGGCGTGTACTTCCCGCGCGGCGGGATGCACGCGCTGCCCCGCGCCATGGCCGACGCCGCGGCCGAGGCGGGAGCGGAGTTCCGGTACGGGTGCGAGGTCCGCGCGCTGGAACGTTCCGATGACCGGGTCACCGCCGTCGTCACCGACGGCGGGCGCGTCCCCTGCGACGCGGTGGTGCTCACCGCCGACCTGCCCGAGGCGTACCGCCTGCTCGGCCGCAGCCCGCGCCGCCCGCTGCCGCTGCGCCGCTCGCCCTCGGCCGTCGTCCTGCACGCGGGTACGCCCGCGACCTGGCCGGAACCGGGCCACCACACCCTCTCTTTCGGCGCCGCCTGGCACCGTACGTTCCACGAACTCACCCGTAGCGGCGCCCTGATGAGCGACCCCTCGCTGCTGCTGACCCGGCCGACCGCCACCGACCCGTCGCTGGCCCCGCCGGGCCGCCACCTGCACTACGTCCTGGCGCCCTGCCCCAACACCGACATCGGTCCCGGCGTGCATGCTTGGCGGGATCTCGGTCCCCGCTACCGCACCGCGCTCCTCGCCGAACTGGAACGGCGCGGCTTCACCGGCCTCGGCGCGGCGGCCGAGGAGGAGTGCCTGGTCACCCCGGCGGACTGGAGCCGCCAGGGGCACGGCGCGGGCACGCCGTTCTCCGCCGCCCACACCTTCGCGCAGACCGGCCCGTTCCGGCCCCGCAACCTCGTACGCGGCACCGAGAACGCCGTGCTGGCCGGGTGCGGCACCACCCCGGGCGTCGGGGTGCCCACCGTGCTGGTCTCGGGGAAGCTGGCCGCCGCTCGGGTGACGGGCGGCGGGCCCACGAGGACCGCCAGGGTGACCGACCTCGGCGCGCGCCGTCCCGCCACCCGTACGCCGGAAGGGACCTCGTGACCGCCCGGGAACTCGACGCCGCGGGCATCACCGAGCCCGCGCTGCGCGCCGCCTACGCCCACTGCCGCCGGCTCAACGCCCGGCACGGCAAAACGTACTTCCTGGCCACCCGGCTGCTGCCGGTCGCCCGCCGGCCCGCCGTGCACGCCCTGTACGGGTTCGCCCGCTGGGCGGACGACATCGTCGACAGCCTGGACGGCGACGCCTCCTGTCAGGAACGCGCCGCGGCTCTGCGCGCTCTGGAGACCCAGCTCCGTGCGGGCCTCGCCCGGGGCGGCGGCGACGAACCGGTCGTACGGGCCCTGGCCCACACCAGCGCCGTCTACGGCATCGACCCGGCGTACTTCACCGCGTTCATGGCCTCCATGCGCGCCGACCTGGAGGTGACCGACTACCCGACCTACGACGCGCTGTGCGGCTACATGTACGGCTCGGCCGAGGTGATCGGCCTCCAGATGCTGCCGGTCCTCGGCACGGTCACGCCCCGCGAGGAGGCCGCGCCGCACGCCGCCGCCCTCGGAGCGGCCTTCCAGCTGACCAACTTCCTCCGGGACGTGGGCGAGGACCTGGACCGGGGCCGGGTCTACCTGCCCGCCGACCTGCTGGCCGCGCACGGCGTCGACCGGGAACTGCTCCGGTGGAGCAGGCTGACGGGCGCCACGGACCCGCGGATCACCGCCGCGCTGCGGGCCGCCGCCGACCTCACCCACGGCGTCTACCGGCGGGCCGCGCCCGGTGTCGCCATGCTCGACCCGGCGTCCCGGCCGTGCATCCGTACCGCGTTCATCCTCTACCGCGGCATCCTGGACGCCGTGGAGGCCGACGGTTACGCGGTCCTGCACCGCCGTGCCGTCGTGTCGCGCCCGGTCCGCGCGACCGTGGCCCTGGACGGGCTGGTACGGGTGACGGCGGCCCGCACCCGGACCAGGCAGCCCGGCTCTCCGGCCTCCGCCCGCATGCGAACCATGCCCGGCGCCCCGGCCTCCGCCCGTCCCCCGGAACCCGCGCGCCACGCCACATCCGTACGCACCGCAGCGCGCTTCACCGCACGCCCCGGAGGAAGCACCGTGGAGGCTCCCCGCCGCCCCGCCGGACGCGGCCGCTACCCGCTGAGCCTGCGCCGGCGGCCCGTGGCGTGGGACCGCCAGCGGCCGACCTGGCGGGACGCCGCACCCGGCGTGATCGCGGGCGCGCTGGCCCGCGCCAAGACCCGGCCGTCCGGCAACTGGTACACCGTGGCCGGCTCGCGCGAAGTCGGCCGGGACCGGCCGCTGGGCCGGACCATCGCCGGAACGGAGGTGGTGCTGTGGCGCGCCGCCGACGGACGGCTGCGCGGCGGCCCGGGAGCCTGCCCGCACCTGGGCGCGCCCTTGAAGGACAGTCCCGTGCGGTGCGGCACTCTCGTCTGCCACTGGCACGGACTCGCCTTGGACGGCGGGCCCTTCGCCGGGTGGGAGCCGTATCCGGTGTACGACGACGGGGTGCTGGTGTGGGTACGTCTGGACCGGGCGGGGGGCGAGGAACCGCTGGACCGGCCCCGCGTCCCCGAACGCCCGGACACCGCCGGTGCCGTCACGGCCGTGTACACCGGCGTCGGGCGCTGCGAGCCGGACGATGTGGTCGCCAACCGGCTCGACCCGTGGCACGGCGCGTGGTTCCACCCGTACTCCTTCGTCGACCTGACCGTGGCGGGCGGCCCGGCGGGCCCGGCGGACGCGTTCACGGTGGACGTCTCCTTCAAGGTCGCCGGGCGGCTGGTCGTCCCGGTCCGCGCGGAGTTCACCGCGCCCGGCCCGCGCACCGTGGTCATGCGCATCACCGAGGGCGAGGGCGAGGGGTCCGTCGTGGAGACGCACGCCACCCCGCTCGGCGCGGACGCCTCCGGCCGTCCGCGTACCGCCGTCGTGGAAGCGGTCGTCGCCGCCTCCGCCCGTCCGGGGTTCGCGGTGGCCCGCGCGGCGGCTCCCTTCCTGCGCCCGCTGATGCGGGCGACGGCGGGGCGGCTGTGGCGGGACGACATGGCGTACGCGGAGCGGCGGTGGGAGCTGCGCCGTTCGGGACGCTTTCCCGGCTGAGGAGGGCGCCCGGCGTTCGGCGGGGACGCGATACGCCTCCGGGGGGGGGCCGGGCACGTCGCCTCGTAGCAGCTACGCGGTCCCGAACCACCCTGGCACGTCGAGCGGGAACAGTTCCCCCGGGGTCATCCTGCGCAAGTCGGCCTCCAGTGCGCGCAGCCGGTCCTCGCCGAGGGTTGCGGCCCAGTCGGCCCGGAGGCGGTCGAAGACGCGCGCCGACAAGGCCAGGCAGTCCCGGCCTCGCTCGGTGAGGCGTACGGTCTTGCGCCGCGCGTCGCGCGGGTCCGCGCCGCGCTCCACGTATCCGAGGCGTTCCAGCGTGTCGACCGTCTTGCCGGCGGCCTGCTTGGAGACGCCGATCCGGCGGCCCAGTTCGGCGGCGGTGCTGCCCTCCGGGCCGATCGCCTGGAAGACGTAACCGTGCATCGGCCGGACGTCGGGATGGCCTTGGCGCGCCAGTTCGTCGTGGAGTTCGTCGATGAGGACGCGGAAGGCGAGGAACAGCCGCAACGGCAGCTCGAATCCAGGGGGGTCACTCGGCACGGTCGGCTACCCGGCTCACTAGTTCGACAATGGTGTTGTCGAGTCTACGGGTTCCCCCCGAAGCCCGTCACCCGGCGCGCCGACGCCCACCGTGCCGGATCAGCCGGCGAACAGGGTGCTGGCCAGGACGACGTGGACGGCGGTGCCACCGATGATGCTCAGCAGGGCGTTGCGGCGCCAGAGGTGCAGTCCGACGGTGACCGCGAGGGCCTCCAGGGGGGGCGACTGCGGGTGACATGGACAGCGGTAGGTCACGCAGGCAGTAGACGAGCAGGATCACCATCACGCCGGCCGGCATGGCGGCGCTGAGGTACCGGACGGTTCGACTGGCGCGCAGGGAGGCCAGCGCGGTGAACGGCACGGCCCGCAGGGCCCAGTTGACGGCGGCCGAGACGGCGGCGGCCAGGAGCAGGCAGCGGGTGTCAGGCACGGGACGGCCTCCGGCCCGCGGAGAAGTGCCGGACTAGGAGAGCGACCGTGAACAGTGCGAAGGCCACGGGCAGCATCTGGCCGGGGACGAGGAACCGGGCGGCTAGCGCGCTGAGCAGTGCGAGTACGGGAGTGGGAAGATCGCCGCGGCGCTCGGTGACGGCGTCCAGGGCGAGGACGGCGAACAGTGCGGTCATGGCGAAGTCCAGGCCGGTGACGCGGTCGGGTATCAGTGAGCCGAGCAGGGCGCCGGTGGTGGCGCCGCCGACCCAGTAGAGCTGGAATATCGCCTGTAGCGACAGGATGCGCGCGCTGGACCACGACCGGGCCTGCCCGCCGGTGGTCATGGCGTAGGCCTCGTCGGTCAGTGCGAAGGTGCTGTAGGCCTTGGCGAGGCGCCCGTGCACGCGGTCCAAGGGGAAGGACAGGGCGTAGAAGACATGACGGGAGTTGACCAGGAAGCCAGTCAGCGCGATCGTCGCCAGCGGCGCGGCCGCGACGGTCAGGCCCACGAGCAGGAACTCGAACGAACCGGCGTAGACGACGGCGGCGAACAGGGGCGCGCACCACCGGGGCAGGCCTGCATGGGTGATGACCACGCCGAGGGCGAGGCCGAGCGGCAGCAGGCCAAGTCCCACGGAGGCGGAGTCCCGCAGGGCCGCGAGAATCTCGGTCCGCAGCCGGGGCGTCGGAGCAGGGCGAGGGGGATCGCTCACGGCGATCGACGGTGCGTGCATGCGGAAATGTTAGAGAGATTTCCACCGCATATGGTTTCAAATAATTCCCCTAGAGTAACTCTATGCGCAATAATATTCCGCTGGATGCCGTCGGCCGGGACATTTTGTTTCACCTGCGTCAGGACGGCCGGCTGACCAACGTCGAACTGGCCAAGCGGGTCGGCCTGACCCCTCCGCCGTGTCTGCGCCGGCTCAAACGGCTGGAGGAGGCCGGCGTCATCACCGGCTACCGTGCCGTCGTCGATCCCGAAGCCGTCGGCCGCGGCCTGGAGGTCATGGTCGACGTCGAGGTCTACGCCAACGACCTCAAGACCATCGAAACCCTGGAGGAGACGCTGTCCTCCTACGAGGAAGTCATCGAGTTCCGCCGGATGTTCGGCCGCCCCGATTACTTCCTGCGCGTCGCCGTCGCCGACCACGCCGCCTACAGCGCCTTCCTCACGTCCAAGCTCACCGGCCTGCCCGGCATTCTGCGCGTCGAGTCCCACCTGACCATGCAGAAGATCAAGGCCGACTCCTGACCGCTCCGCCGGTCCGGGGCTCCGCCCGCTGCCGCCGCCTCTCAGAGCCTGTCTGTGAACCCCCGTCGTCCGCCCGAAGGGCGGGCGCAGCGGCGGTCGGTGCGTGCGATCGGTGTGCGGCGTTCCAGGTCATGTGGCGGAGCCACCTGTCCTGGGACGCCGTGCGGCGAGCGCGCGTGCCGGGCGTCGGGGCGCAGGCGGGGGTTCAAAGACAGGCTCTCAGGTGCCCAGCAGCCGCGCCGCCCCGCGCAGCACCGCCGACCGGCCGCGGTCCGGGACCGTCCACAGGGTCTGGCCGCGTACGCCCCACCGTTCCAGCAGGGTGTTCGCTGCGAGGAAGCCCGTGGTGGCCGCCCGTTCCATCAGGGCCACCGGCAGGCCGGTGCGTACGAGGTCCCCCACGACCACCACGGCCGGGTCGGAAGTGCGGACCGTGGGGCGGTCACGGTAGCCGCCCACCGGGAACAGGGGGCAGTCCGCGCGCCACTCGTGCCGGACGTCGACGGCCTTCGCCTCGCGCGTCTCGGGATAGACGCGGTGCAGTTGGCCGATCAGCCGGTCCTGCTGCGCCCGCCGGGTGGTGTCCGTGCCGAGCGCGTACGCGTGCAGTTCGACCACCGAGCCTCCGTTGCGGGCAGCCCACCGGGCCGCCTCCCCCTCCCAGCGCTCCAGCACGCTGACGTTGTCGAGCGGGCCGAAGCCGCTGGTGCCGAGGAAGCCCGCCCGGTGCGGGGCCACCGGCCGGTCGAGCCACAGCCGGGAAACGAGGAACGGCGGTGCGGTGCGCAGCCGCAGCGTCCGCTCGCGCCAGCCCGGATCGCCCAGTCGTGGTGAGGCGGCGACCAGGCCGCGCAGCCCGTCCGTATCGAGGGCGAGCACGACCGCGTCATGGCGCGCCGCGCCCTCGCCGCTCCGTACGGTCACTCCTGCGCCGCCCGGGACGGACTCCACGGACTCCACCGCACAGCCGGTCCGCAGTGTGACGCCGTGGCCGGTCAGATATCGGCCCAGCGGCTCCCACAGCGCCTGCGGGAACGGCTCGTCCGGGACGTCGAACAGCAGCCCCTCACTGGAGCCGAGGAAGTAGATGTGGAACATCAGCGCCATCTCGGCGGCCGACAGTTCCGCCGGGTCGGCGAAGAAGCTACGGGAGAACACCTCGAACGCCAGGTGGTGCGCGGCCTCGGGAAAGCGGATGCGGTCCAGCAACTCACGCGCGCTGACGCCGTCCAGGCGCTCATACACCTGCGGTGTCCGTACGTCGAGCAGCGGCAGCGCCGCGCGCGGGTTCATCCGGGCCATCTCGCGCAGGGTGAAGGTCGGGCTGAGCGCGGCGAAGCCGAGGGCGCTCCACGGCGGGGTGCGCGGGACGTGGGCGAAGCTGTCCTGGAGGCCGCTGCTGTGGCGCAGCGGGTAGTCGGGCAGTCCGGTGAGGACGGCCAGCGCCGGGTCGGCCCGGCGCAGCAGTCCGCGCAGGTTGTAGTACTGGCGGAAGAAGGCGTGGAAGCCGCGGGTCAGGGTCGCCCTGGAGCCGTCGGCGAGCCGGACCTGCTGCCCGGCGAGCCGGCCGCCGAGCCCCGGCTCCCGTTCGTACAGCGTGACCCGTGCGCCGCGTTCGGCGAGCCCGGTGGCCGCGGCCAGTCCGGCGATGCCGCCGCCGATCACCGCCACGTGCGGAGCCTCGCCGGTGAGCCTGGCCCGGCCCGGCGGCGGGGGCACGATGCGGGCGCGCCGGTCCCGGCCGCGGCGCGGTGCGGCGGTGGTACGCCGGTCGGCGGCCGGGGGTGCGGCGTCACTTGTGAGGGTCGTCATCGGACGGTCCGTTCCTCTTCGGGGCCGGAGCCGGGGCTGGGGCCGGGGTCGCGGTGTGCGGTGCGGGCGCCGACGCGGGGTTCGCCATACGGGCCGGGCGCACGGGCGGGCGGCGGCGCAGCCTCGGCAGTTCGGCCACGGTGCGCAGCATCGGCAGGACGGGGGTGTGCAGGCCGATCGACAGGTCTTCGCGCAGCCGGGTGCCGCCGTCCAGGAACCGCAGCAGCCGTTCCATCGGTACGCCGCGGAACAGTGCGGTGAAGAAGTCGGCGCCGTTGATGCGTCCGCTGTCCAGGGCGCGCAGCAGTACGGCGTCCATCAGCCGTGAGCGCGCGGAGTGCGGGGGCGGCGGGGCCGGCGGGCGGCCTTGGTGGAAGGCGGCGGCGATGGCCCGGGTCTGGCGCTGGACGGCGGCGAAGGTGTAGCCGGTCGACGGCCGGGTGGCGCCGCCCGCCGCGCCGATCCGGAAGACGCCGGGCCCCGTGCTGCGGGGGAAGCGCGCGTCGGTCATCGGGATGACGCCCTGCTCGGAAGCGGTGACCCGGTACGGGCCCAACGGGCGGACCTCCGCGAGGTAGTGGCGCAGCGCGCGGTGATAGGCGGCCGCGTCGAGCGGGGCGGCGGAGAACTCGGTGTACTCGACCAGCGCTTCGTGCGGGCCGAGCGGAAGGACGTAGCCGAAGGAGAGCCCGTGGTCCGGCTGGGGGGTGCGGAAGTCCATCAGGTCGGCGGTCGCCGGGTCGAACTCGGGCCGCTCGGTGCGGACGAACCAGCCGTGGAAGTGCTGGAGCAGGGTGGTGCGCGCGGGTGGCAGAGCGGGCAGCGGCCGGGAGTCGAAGACCCAGCGGGCCCGCAGCCGCACGGGGTCGCCCGCCGCCGTGACACCGCGGACCTCGGTGCCGCCGGGCAGCGCGCGCACATCGTCGACGACGGCCGTCACCCGGCGCACGGACGGCGTGGCCGCGAGCCGTTCACCGACCATCCGCTCGAACGCGCCGGAGCGCAGCATCTTGTACCGCAGCGGTCCCGGGCACCCGGTCAGCGTGGACCCGTCGGTCCCGTGGACGCGCAGCCGGCCCCAGGAGGCCGCCAGTACGCCGTCGTACTCGCCGTCCGGCTCCTCCCAGTAGCACCAGGTGCGTTCGGGGGGCCGCAGCGGTCCGGGCGGCGCGTCCACGACGGCGACCTCGGGGCAGCGGGCTCCGGCGGGCGGGTCGCAGAGCCGGTGGGCGAGGGAGAGCCCCGCGGCGCCGCCGCCCACGACGGCCACCTCCGTGTCGTACACGCCGGCTCCCTCCCGTCCCGCCGGGTACCGCGTCCGCGCCGCGCCGGCGGGCCACCACGACTGCGTGTGCCCGCCCGGTTCGGTTCCACCGGCCCGGGAGCCGCCGGCTCCGCTCCGGGGATCGTCGCCACGATGATTACCACGCCGACCGTGCACCGATCGATCGCCGACACGCGCCGCGGCGGAGCCCGGCGTATGCGTGCTGAAGCAGAGAAAGCCCCGGCCAGACGGGGGGAGCTGGCCGGGGCGGTTCCGGGAACGGGCGGGGACGCCGGTCATCATCTGATGAGCGGTCCACAAGGCCCGTGATCAATTGAACGATAAACCACTGATGTCCCATACAACAAATCGGATCGATGTGACGCATATCGCTCCCGCCGCCCTCTCCTCGTCCACCGTCCCCTCCCCGCCCACTAGTCCCGGCTCGCGCGCGTCACCGGCCCCGGTGCCGGGCCTTCGCCTTGGCGCGCCCGCGACCTGCGCTGTTCGTCCTCCACGGCCCGCCTCCGCCTGGCCGCGGCCCGGCTCTCCGGCTTCACCCGCTCGAAGCCGCGAGCGAGTGTCTCCTGCGCGGCGGTACTCACCGGCCTCGCCGCCTGCTCCCGGGCGGCGGCGCGGGCCAGTCGCTTCGGGTTCGCGCGGTACGGGCGCGGGGCGAGCGCCGCGCCGACGGCCGGCGCGGAGAACGCTCGCGTGACCAGGCCGTCCGACCCGCGGAGGGCGAAGGCCAGCAGTTCGGGGCCGGTCGGCTCGGCGCCGAAGACGTGCCGGGCGGCGCGTACGCCGTCCGGTCCGGCGATCTCCAGAACGCCGACCCGGTGAGCGACCTCGAAGGACACGGTGGGCGGACGCCCGGGCGACGCGCAATCACTTTCGCGCGGCAGCGAAGGCCGCCGACGGTCAGCGGCAATCGGCACCCGGCGCCCCCGATCATGCGGCTGCCGCGCGACGGGAACCTTCTCCCCGCCGCGCGGCAGTCGTCAGAGCTTCAGAAGATCAGGAAGCCGGGGCGAGCTGCGCCGCCAGGCCGTTGCGCCACAGGGCGTCCACCCGGGCGCGCTCCTGCGCGTTCGGGTTGGTGTTCTGGCAGGAGGGGCCGGGGCCGCCGCCCGACATCAGTTCGCTGCAGGGGCCCGAGTAGTGGTCGGGCAGGCCGAGGACGTGGCCCGTCTCGTGGGCCGTCACGCGCGTGGAGTTGTACTGCTGGTTCTGCCGGTAGTCCAGGAAGATGTAGCCCCGCCCGTGGCCGTCGGTGCTCGCGTAGGAGCCGCGGGAGTCGTTGCCCTCGTAGTACCGGAAGTCGGCGTTGGAGCCTTCCTGGAGCTTCACGTTGCGTACCGAGCTGTTCCAGATCTGCGTGCTGCGCGATATCTGGCTGCGGAAGGTGGGGGCGCTGCTCGCGTTGTACGTGACGGTGACCGCTTGGACGCCGGGGGTGGCGGCGCGCTTGGCGGCGGCCGACTTCATGACGGCCTGGAAGAAGGCCTTGTTGGCCGCGGTCTCCTCGGCCGAGCCGGTGTACTTGGCTATGGAGGCCGGGGAGGAGACGCTCGTGCCGGCGGGGGCGGCCGGGGCAGAGGCGGCGGTCGCGGGGACGGTACCGAGGGAGGCGGCCAGACCGAGGCCGAGCACGGCGGTGAGAACCGTACGGGTGGGTCTCATGGGGGAACCTCGTCATCCGTGGGAGGGATTTGGTACCGGGATTGTGAAGGAATCAAGGTCCCCTGCGGATGACAGCTTTTGGCGATAGCGCCGTGACATCGCCCCGCGCGCCCGGCCGTCCGGGCAGGCGCAACCGCCGTGTCACCAAAGGTTCATGGCGGGCGGAAGGTGCCGTTCACACCGTTGGCATGGGAACGTGGCACCTGCCCGCGTCATCACCAACTACGTCGAATGACGTATTCCGTACGCGGTCGACGCAGACCAGGGGCCCGGACGTCAGCCGGGCAGCGGGCGGGCCCGGTTGAGGTTGAGCAGGGGCGCGAGCAGATCGCCGTGGCGCTCCCGGCGCTCGGCGACGTCGTCGAGAAGGAACGTGAGCTGCTCCGGGTCCGTACAGGCCTCGATCTCGTCCCAGGTGACCGGGGCGGAGACGGTCGGCAGCTCGCGGGCGCGCACCGTGTAGGGCGCGGCGGTGGTCTTCGAGGCCGAGTTCTGCGAGAAGTCGATGAAGACCTTGCCCGGCCGCAGCGCCTTGGTCATCCGGTGCACCACGTGCCCGGGCAGGGTCCGCTCGGCCTCGACGGCGATCGCCTTGGCGTACGCCGTGACGTCGTCCGAGGGTGTCGGCTCGACCGGTACGAGGATGTGCAGGCCCTTCGAGCCGCTGGTCTTCGCGTACACGTGGAGGCCGTCGGCCATCAGGCGCTCACGCAGCCACCGGGCCACCCCGCAGCACTCCACGATCGTGGCCGGCTCCCCCGGGTCGAGGTCGAACACGAGGCGGTCGGCGACGCGCGGCGCGGCGGCGGTCCACTGCGGGGTGTGCAGCTCCACGACGAGGTTCGCGGCCCACATCAGGGTCGGTACGTCGCGGACCAGCACCTGCTGCCGGGACTTCGCCGTGCTGCCGGGGACCTCGGTGGTCTTCACCCATGCGGGCGTCCCCGGTGGCACGTTCTTGGTGAAGAACTGCTGGCCGTCGGGCCCGTCGGGATACCGCAGGAAGGAGACGGGCCGGTCGTGGACGTGGGCGAGGAGGGCGCCCGCGGTGGTGGCGTAGTAGTGCAGCAGCTCGCCCTTGGTGGTCCCGGTCCGCGGATACAGGACCTTGTCCAGGTTGGTGAGCGACAGCCGCCGCCCCTCCACGACGGTGATTGGCGACATACGATGACAATCCCATATAAATGCCACAGCAGGGATGAGACATGCGATCTGTTTGGAACGGGTCTATCTCCTTCGGGCTGGTCAGCATCCCCGTGAAGACCTACAGCGCGACCGAGCGCACCGCCTCCGTCTCGTTCGTCCGCATCCACGAGAAGGACGGCGGCCGGATCCACTACCGCAAGGTCTGCGAGCTGGACGGC
Source organism: Streptomyces sp. NPDC033221 (assembly GCF_055577005.1). Classification (NCBI taxonomy): domain Bacteria; kingdom Bacillati; phylum Actinomycetota; class Actinomycetes; order Kitasatosporales; family Streptomycetaceae; genus Streptomyces; species Streptomyces sp. NPDC033221. The sequence goes on from NZ_JBVIQN010000025.1 coordinate 123,961, forward strand.
GAGGAGGTCCCCAACGAGGAGGTCGGCAAGGGCTACCAGGCCGCGGACGACACGATCGTGCCGATCACCGACGAGGACCTGGCCAAGCTGCCGCTCCCGACGACCAAGACCCTGACCATCCTGGCCTTCGTCGGCGCGGACGAGATCGACCCGCTCCAGCTGGACAAGTCCTACTTCCTGGGGCCCAACGGGGTCGCCGCCGCCAAGCCGTACACCCTGCTGCGGGACGCGCTGGAGCACCAGGAGAAGGTCGCGATCGGCAAGGTGGCCATGCACGGGCGGGAGACGCTGGCCATGCTGCGGTCGCACGACGGGGCGATCGCCATGCACACCCTGCTGTGGCCGGACCAGGTCCGCTCGGCGCGCACCGTCGCCCCGAGCGACAAGGTCGAGATCCGGGAGCACGAGCTGACCCTCGCCGAGACCCTGATGGACTCGCTCGGCGACCTGGACGAGTCCGAGCTGCACGATGACTACCGGGAGGCCGTGGAGGAGCTGGTCTCCGCGAAGCTGGAGGGCGGCGAGCCGACCGCGCCCAAGGCCGCGCCCGGCGCCGGCGGCAAGGTCATCGACCTCATGGCCGCGCTGGAGAACAGCGTGCGCGCGGCGCGCGAGTCGCGCGGGGAGGGCGGCGGCGCCGGGGACGGCGAGGCCGGAAAGGAGCCGGACGACGAGTCGGCGTCGGTCACGCCGATCAGGGGCCGCAAACCGGCGAAGAAGACGGCGGCGAAGGCCTCGTCCGGCAGCGGCGCCAAGAAGTCGTCGGCGCCTCGCAAGACGTCCGGGTCCGCCGCCAAGAAGACCGCCTCCGGCAGGACGTCGGGCGGATCCGGTGCGAAGAAGACGGCGGCCGGCGGGGGCTCGGGCGGAAAGAAGGCCGCGGCGAAGACGTCCACGGCCAAGTCGGCAGCGAAGAAGAGCACCGCGAAGCGAAGCGGGAAGAAGGCGTCGGCATGAAGGCGGTCCGGGTGGTCGGACGGGCCCGGGTGGGTCCGTGTGAGCGGCCCCGCCGTACGGCCTCCGGAGGGCCCTGGTGGCCGTAGAGTCGGTGCATGGCTTCAGACGAGGGAACGGTGCGCGTCGACAGCTGGATCTGGTCCGTCCGGCTGGCCAAGACGCGTTCGGCGGCCGCGACGGCCTGCCGCGGCGGGCATGTACGGGTCAACGGAGAGCGGGCGAAGGCCGCCCAGGCGGTGCGGCCGGGCGACGAGGTCCGGCTGCGGCACGCCGGGCGCGAGCGGATCGTCGTGGTCTCGCGCCTGGTGCGCAAGCGGGTCGGCGCCGCGGTCGCCGCGGAGTGCTTCGTCGACAACAGTCCCCCGCCGCCGCCCCGCGAGGAGATCGCCGCGGTCGGTCACCGCGACCGCGGCGCCGGGCGGCCCACCAAGCGCGACCGGCGCGAGCTGGAGCAGTTGCGCGGCGGCCGCTGAGGCGGGCGGGACGGGTGCGCCGCCGGGCTGCGGTACGGAAGGAGGTCACATTGGCCCCGTACCGCAGCCCGGCGCGCTCACAGCTCGCTCAGGTACACCCAGGCGCCTTCGTCCCGCACGAAGCGGCTGTTCTCCTCCTGCACGCCGGGCTCGCCGTCGAGCGTGTAGTGCGCCCGGAACCGGACGGTGCCCTCGCTGTGGAATGCGCTGCCGCCCGTCGTGGTGACGATCTCCAGGCGCGTCCACCGCTGCCCCGGCTCGAAGTCCAGGCTCGCCGGGCGGGTCGCGGGGTGCCAGGTACGCAGCAGGTACGGCGCGTCACCCGCCGCGAAGGCGCTGTAGCGCGAGCGCATCAGCCGCTCGGCCGTGGGCGCCGCCGTCTGCCCCTGGTGGAAGGGGGCGCAGCACTCCGCGTAGGACGCTTGCAGTCCGCAGGGGCAGGGGGCGGAAGGATCGATCGCCGTTCGCCGGCGCGCGTGGAATCTGGACACCTCTAGATTGTGACCGTTACGGGAGGCGCTGCGGCCGGTGGCCCCCTGAGAGAGGGCGGCAACGGCCGGCGCCTGCCCCGGGTCAGCTGCGGGTGTTCCGTAACCAGCCGTCGACCGTGGCCGTCACGGCACGGGCGAAGCGGTCGATGCCCGGGGACCGTACGGGGCACGGGCGGGGTGTGGTGGTGGTCGGGGCCAGGCAGAAGTGCAGGGCGTCGTCGGGGCGGTGCAGGTCGGTGGTGCCGCCGCCGGAGGCGGGGTGGGTGCAGTACGCGGGGTGCGCGCGTTCGTAAGCGTCGCAGGGCAGTTGGCGCGCCCACCGGTAGCGGTCACCGGCCGGGCTGAGCGCACGGCCCGCGTCCGCGTACAGGTCGCCCGACGCGGTGGCCTGGGCCGCGTAGACGGCGTTGATCCTGCGGATCCGGTCCGGGTGGAAGGCGTCGGGCGCCTGGGAGGCCCAGACGATCTTCGGCCGGGCGAGGCCGGCGTCCCGTGCCGCCGCGGCGATCTCCTCGGTCAGCGCCCGCGCGTCGGCGGCGTACCGGTCGTAGTAGCCCGCGGTCCCGTACGTGGCGTCCGCCATGCACGGTGTGTAGCCCCAGGCGTTGCCCCAGAACTGGAGGATCACGACGCGCGGGCGCACCGTCCGTACCAGCGCTGCCGCCTTGTCCCGGGCGGGGACCAGCGACTTTCCGCGCCAGGCCGTCAGGTAGTCGCACAGGGTCGTGCCGGAGTGCGGAGCGCTGTGCAGCTTCGCCCGCCCGGTCGCGCCGAGCCGTTCCGCGAGCGCCTGCCGGCTCTCCATGGCCAGGGAGTCACCGAGGTACAGCGCGGGGACGGCTCGGGCGGGCGGCGGCGCGGGCGTCGCACCTTCCCCCGGCGCGTCCGGCGGCGGCGTGGAGGCGCTGCCGCCAGGCGCCGGGGTGGTCGTGGCCGGGCGCGGGCCGGTGGGTGTGTCCGTGGGGTCGGAGGCGAAGACGACGCTCCAGCCGAAGACCCCGACCAGGGCCAGAGCCACCACACCGAGCAGCGGTACCACCCAGCGCTGGGTCATCGGGCCGCCCCTGGTCGCGTGTACGGCCGGCGGCTCATGTCAGGTGCACTTCACACCGGCACGGACAGAACAGCCAAGCACACGGCGGGCCACGGGAGAAGACCGATACCCGACGGAAGCGGCCCACAGTCCCAGCCCCGGGCCCGGCAGCCCGCCCCTCTCCACCGGTTGGCGCAGCGCGCCCCGGGTCGCCTCATGGCCGTGTCCCGGCGCGGCGGGCGGCCCACACGCTCACCGGTCTCACCGCTGGGCCCCACGCGCTGTCCGAAGACCCGCGGACACTGTCCCGGACAAGCCCGGACAGTCCCCCCGGTGGACGGCGCGGGCACGAGGGCGGCAGTGTCGTCACGGAACCCGGCGACGGGAGCGGAGCGGGGCGCCCGTCAACGGGGGTGCGGACAGTGCGGGCCGACGGCTGACCGGCGGGTGCGGGTATGGCGGGTACGACGGCGGGCACTGCCCGCCGGGCGCCCTCTCCGCGCAGTCGGCCCCGGGCCGGCCCGCATCCGCACGCCGTGCGGTGGTACCGGACCGGCCCCATGATGGAAGCAGCGGAGGCACTGCCGGCCCGGCGGGACTCTCCGGACCCGAGCGATCTTTCGGGAGGCGCCATGGGCAAGGACAACACTCCGGGTTCCGACGAGACCCGCGCCGCACGGCGGCAGGAGCTCTACACGGGCAGCGAGCGCCCGTTCGATCCGGAGGACCTGGTCATGGCCAGGGGTTTGGACGTGACGCCGGAGCGGGTCGAGGCGGCCCGTCGGCTCATCGAGGAGAAGGGGGCCGCGGCGATCGAACGGTATCTGCCGTAGTGGCGTCGCGCGGCGGGTGCGCGGCTCAGTCCGTGGCCACCAGGGCGGCGACGCGCTTGCGGTAGACGGCGCTGTCCTCCTGGCTGAGCGGCAGCCGGCCGTCGCCCGCGAGGTGCGACGGGAGGTACGCGGCCTGCTTGACGGCCTGGAACAGCGGGCCGGGCAGGTTCAGGAGCAGCTGGCCCTGTTCGGCGGTCTCGATGACCATCCAGGAGTCCGAGCCGCGGTCGTCGGGGGCGGTCGGCTCGATGGTGCTCACGGCCGTCACGGTCAGGGTGGGCGGTACGTCGGCGGCGGAGGCCGTCCCGGTGGCGGTGGCTGCTCCGGCGGTGGTCGTTACGTCGATGTCGGTTCCCGTCGTGTTCTGGTTCTCCGTACTCATGTTCCCTCCCTAACAACCGGGTGCGGGGTGGGGCCAGCCGTCCCGCCGAGTCGTGTCTCACAGTGGCCGGGGGAATGCGGTACGGGGGCCGCGGAAGGAGAGGTGAGCGACGGACATGGGCCGCAGAAGAGACCTGGCCGGAGTGACCCGTCCGACACGCGCCGAAAGGACCCGATCACCGATCATGGCCGGCATGAACGAGGACACCCACATCACCGGGCCGGCCCCGGACGCGGCCCGGCGTACCCACGACCGGGAACGCCGGCAGGCCCGCCTGGTGCTCGCCGGGCGCGCCGAGAGCGCGGAAGACCTGGCGATGCTGATCGACGCCCTGGGGCTCGACCCCCGGGAGGATCACGACGCGCCGCGGCAGCGGGAGTGAGGCGGGGTCCGGCGGAACGGGCGTCGACGGCCGGGAAGGTCAGCTGTGCGTACCGCCGCGGGAGTGCTCGTCCGGCCAGCCGTCCGCGGCGAGTCGCCGCAGCCGGGCCATGACCGTCTGTGTTGCCGGAGTGGTCCAGCGGCTGCGGTGCCGCAGCATCTGGACGGGGACGGCGGGGAAGCTCTCGACGGTACGGAGCCGGCCGGACGCCAGGTCGGCTGCCACGCTGACCACCGGCAGCAGGGCGAGACCGAGGCCGGCCCGTACACAGGCGCGAACCGCTTCGGTACTGCCGAAACGGGTCGTGCGCGGGGGCTTTCCCGGCATGGCGAGCAGTTGCCGGGCGAAGGCGTCACTGTAGGAGCAGCCTTCTTCGAGCAGGAAGTAAGCCTGTCCGCTCAGCTGTTCCGGTGTCGCCTCGGCGTGTGCGAGGGGATGGCCGGAGGCCGCGACCAGCACCAACGGCTCGTGTCCGATGACCTCCGTTTCCAGGTGTGCCACCTCGATGTGTGATTCGAGGAGCAGCGAGAAGTCGATACGGCCCGCCCTGAGTTGCTCGGCCGCTTCCGGAGGGGTCACCACGGCGCGCATGTGGATGTCGACGGCGGGCAGATGCCGGCCGAGCGCGGCGACGGCGAGCGGCAGGCGGTAGGCGCACAGGGATTCACTGGCGCCGATGGTGACGCTGCCCGCGATCGGGGCCGCGCTGTGGGCCTCGTACCGCAGCCGGTCCTCGGCTTCCAGCACGTGGTGCGCCCGCTCCAGGAGGCGGGCTCCCGTGTCGGTGAGGACGGCTCCCGTGGGCAGGCGGTCGAAGAGCCGGACCCGCAGGTCCTTCTCCAGGGTGCGGATCTGCACGGTGACCGTCGACTGGGCGAGGTGCAGTTCCGCGGCGGCGGCGGTGAAGCTGCCGGTACGGGCCAAGGCCGTGAAAGTCCGCAGCACGCGGGTGTCCATGACGAGACTCCCCCCCCATCGGCATTCTCGATGGATCCCCTGAAAAGCAATCATTGGACTTCATAGCACAGGGTGGAGATCCTCAAGGCATGGAGATTCTGCGTTACAGCGCTTTCACCGACCGGCCCGACGGGGGCAACCCCGCGGGAGTGGTCCTCGACGCCCAGGGGGCCGGCGAAGCGGACATGCTCCGCATCGCCGCGGACGTCGGCTTTTCGGAGACGGCCTTCGTCTTCCCCGCGGACACCCCTGGCAGCACGCACCGCGTCCGCTACTTCAGCCCCCGAGCGGAGGTCGACTTCTGCGGTCACGCCACCGTCGCCACCGCCGTCGCCCTCGCCGAACGCGCCGCACCCGGTGCGTTGGTCTTCCAGACCAACGCCGGACCGGTCGGCGTGGCGACGGCAGCTGACCAAGGCGCCGTCCGGGCGACGCTGACCAGTGTTCCCGCGTCCTCGGAGCCGGTTGCGGAGCAGCACCTCGCCGCCACGCTCGCCGCGCTGAACTGGACGGTGGGCGACCTGGATCCCGCCTTCCCCGCGCACGTGGCCTTCGCCGGGAATCACCACCTGATGCTGGCGGCCGCTTCCCGGCAGCGTCTGGCTCGGCTCGATTACGATTTCGAGGCCCTGGAAGCACTCTCACGTGCCCAGAACTGGACCACCGTCCATCTCTTCCACCGCGAGACCGACACCCTCTTCCACGCACGCGACCCCTTCCCGCTCGGCGGCGTCGTCGAGGACCCGGCCACCGGCGCCGCGGCCGCCGCTTTCGGCGGCTATCTGCGCGCACTCGGGCGGGAATCGGCCGGTACCCCCATCACCGTGCTGCAGGGCCACGACATGGGCCGGCCGAGTCGGCTCACCGTCACGACCGGCCTGCCGGACGGCCGCGTGCGAGTGAGCGGCCAGGCCGTCCCGCTCTCCTGACGCGCTCCCGCGCCGGGCGACCCGGCGCGTACCGTCGACGGGCTCGGTCCGGCTTCCGGTTCAGGACGGATTCAGTCCGGGGTGCCCGCTTCCATCGCGTCGGTGAGGGATTTCGGGCGCATGTCCGTCCAGTTCTCCGTCACGTGGTCCAGGCAGCCCTGCCGCGTGTCCTCGCCGTGTACGACGGTCCAGCCGCCGGGCAGTTCGGCCGCCGCGGGCCACAGGGAGAACTGGTTCTCGTCGTTGACGAGGACGAGGAAGGCGGCGTCCGGGTTCTCGAACGGGTTGGTCATGGCGTTCGGCTCCTTGCGGGGTTCGTCGGGGTACGGGACGCGTTCGGGGCGTCGGGCCGCGTCGGCCGGTCCAGTGCGGCGGCGATCACCGGTCCGATCCGGTCGAGAGCGTGCGGCCGCATCATGTGCCCGTGCTCGCAGCGCGCGTCGTGGGTGAGCACGGTGCCGGAGACGTACGGCTGCCAGGCCTCCGCAGGCCAGTGCGGTTCGCCTCGTTCGGGCTCCGCCTTGAAGAGCAGCAGGTCGCCCTGGAAGACGGCGGGCCGGAAGGTGTACCAGCGCAGGCGGGTGTTGTCGGTCAGGGTCTCCGCCACGGCCGTTACGAGGGGTTCTGCCAGCAGGGCGGCCAGTGCGCTGCCCTGGCCGCGCAGAATCTCCGCTGCTCGGGCCGGGCCGAGACCGCCGGAGGCCGTGCCGGGGGCGGGTTCGGGAAGGGGGCGGCCGACCGAGTCGAGGAACAGTTCGGCCACGTCGTGTGCGGTGTGGTGCCGGAGTACGCGGTCGGGGTCGATCCGGAGGGGCGCGGAGTCCAGGAGGGCCAGGAAGGCGACGCTTTCGCCCTGTTCCTGGAGCCGGGTGGCCATCGCGTGGGCGACGGCGCCGCCGAAGGACCAGCCGAGCAGGTGGTAGGGGCCGGTGGGCTGGACGGTGCGCATCCGCTCCAGGTAGCCGGCGGCCATGTCCGCGATGGTCGCCGGGCGGGCATCGGGCTCGGTCAGGCCGCGTGCCTGGAGCCCGTATACGGGACGGTCGTCGAGGTGCCGCAGGAGTCCGGCGTACGGCCAGCTGATGCCCGAGGCGGGGTGGACGCAGAACAGCGGCGGGCGGCTGCCGCGCGGGCGCAGCGGCAGCAGGACGTCCAGCGCGTCGGCGGTCGCGGTGGTCCCGTCGCCCGCGGCGTTGAGGGCCCGTACCAGTCCGGCGGGCGACTGGGCCGCAAACAGGGCGCGGAGGCCCGGTTCGGCGCCGAAGACCGTGCGCACGCGGCTGGTGAGCCGGGCCGCCAGCAGCGAGTCGCCGCCGAGGTCGAAGAAACCGTCGTCCGGGCCGACGGAGGGCAGACCGAGCACTTCGGCGAAGAGCGCGCTCATCAGTTCCTCGGGCGGAGTGCCCGGCGCCCGGCCGCCCTCCGCCGCGGTGAAGACGGGTGCGGGCAGCGCGCGCCGGTCCAGCTTGCCGTTGGCGGTCAACGGCAGTACGTCCAGGAGGACGACGGCGGCCGGAACCATGAACCGGGGCAGCCGGTCGCGCAGGAACCGCCGTAGCCGCGCGGGGTCCTGCTCCGTACCGGAGGCGGGGACGGCGTAGGCGACGAGCTGTCTGCGGCCGGGGGTGTCCTCGCGGACCGCCACGGCGGCGCGGTCCACGTCCGGGTGGGCGAGGAGCACGGCCTGTACCTCGCCCAGTTCGATCCGCACGCCGTTGATCTTCACCTGGTCGTCCAGCCGGCCGAGGTACTCCACGACGCCGTCCGGGCGCTGCCGTCCCAGGTCACCGGTGCGGTACATCCGCTCGCCGGGCGCGCCGTACGGGTCGGCCACGAAGCGTTCGGCGGTCAGCGCGGGGCGGTGCAGGTAGCCGCGGGCCAGGCCGGTGCCGGTCAGGTGGATCTCGCCCGGCACGCCCGGCGGCACCGGGCGCAATGTGGCGTCCAGGACGTGGACGTGGGTGTTCCAGACGGGCCGTCCGGCGGCCACGTCGGGGCCGTGCGCGACGGCGTGCAGACTGTCGCCGGTCGCTTCGGACGCGCCGTAGAAGTTGACCAGGCGGGCGTGCGGCAGGGCCTCGGCGAACCGCTGCGCGAGGGCGGGTGGCAGGGCCTCGCCGCTGGTCACCCACAGCCGGCAGGTCGCCAGCAGCCCGGTGTCGCCGTCCAGGAGGGCGGCCAGCAGGCTGGGGACGACGGTGATGCGGGTGGCGCGGTGCCGGGCGACGAGGGCGGCCAGTTCCGCGGGGCTGCTGGCGGTGAGGGAGTCCGCCAGGACCACCGGCGCGCCGTGCAGCAGGGCGCCCAGCAGTTCGGTGGTGCCGTCGATGAAGCTCAAGGTGGTCTTGGCGAGGACCGGCTGCCCGGGGTGCCAGGGGTAGGTGCGGGCGCACCACAGCAGGCGATTGACGCAGCCCCGATGCAGGCCGACGACACCCTTCGGGGTGCCGGTGGAGCCGGAGGTGTAGATGACGTAGGCGGGGTGCAGGGGGGTGAGCGGGGCCCGCCGGTCGGCGTCGGTGAGGTTGGCGGTCGCGTGTGCCCCGTACATCTCACCCGTTCCGCCAGCCCCTCCCACTCGCTCTGCCCCCTCCGTCCCATCCAGAACGATGCGCGGAACATCCGTGACCGGGAGCGCCGGTGCAGTGGTGCGGTCCGTGACGAGCAGGACGGGACGGGTGTCGCCGAGCATGAAGGCGAGGCGTTCGGCGGGGTAGCCGGGGTCCAGGAAGAGGTAGGCGGCGCCCGCCTTGAGGACGGCGAGGACGGCCGTGACCATGGCGGGAGTGCGGGGCAGCGCCAGGGCGACGACGCTTTCGGGCCCGGCTCCGCCGGCGGCCAGCAGGCGGGCGAGGCGGTTCGCCGAGGCGTTCAGTTCCGTGTAGGTGAGGGTGTGGCCGCCGAAGATGACGGCGGGTGCGTCGGGCGTCGTGGCCGCCTGGTCCTCGAAGAGACGCGGCAGGACCAGGTCGGGGATGCCGTGCGCGGTGTCGTTCAGCGCGTGCTGGGCGCGGCGTTCGCGGGCGGTGCGGAGGTCCGCCTCGCTGATCCGCCGGCCGGGGTCGTCCGTCGCGAAGTCGGCGATGCGCAGCAGCCGCGCCACGAAGGTCTCGACGGTGGCGCGGTCGAAGAGGTCGGTACTGAATTCGACCAGCACCTCGACTCCGGCGGGGGTGCCGTCCGGTGTGCGGTGTTCGGTGGCGTTGAGTTCCATGTCGAGCCGGGCGGTTCCGGTCCCTGCGGGCAGCGGCGTGCCGGTGACGCCGGGCAGTTCCAGCTCTCGGCCGGTGGCGGACTGCCAGGTCAGCAGCGTCTGGAAGAGCGGGTGGCGGGCGGCCGTGCGGGGCGGGTTGAGGGCTTCCACGAGGCGGTCGAAGGGGACGTCCTGGTGGGCGTACGCGGTGAGGTTCACGTCCCGTACCCGGGTGATCAGTTCGCGGAAGGTGGGGTCGCCGGAGGTGTCGGTCCGCAGCACGAGGGTGTTGACGAAGAAGCCCACGACGTCGTCGAGTGCCGCGTCGGTACGGCCGGCGGCCGGGGTGCCGAGGGGGATGTCGGTGCCGGCGCCCAGCCGGGTCAGCAGCGCCGCCAGCGCGGCCTGTACGGCCATGAACACGCTCGCCCCGCAGTCCCGGGCGAGCGCGGCGAGCCGCTGGTGGGCGGCCGCGTCCCAGGAGAAGGCCAGGACGTCGCCGCGGCCCGTCGGCACGGCCGGGCGTGGCCGGTCGGTGGGCGGCGTCAGCTGGTCGGGCAGGTCGCTCAGCTGCCCGGTCCAGTACGTGAGCTGCTCGGCGAGGAGGCTGTCCGGGTCGTCGGGGTCGCCGAGGAGTTCGTGCTGCCAGAGGGTGTAATCGGCGTACTGGACGGGCGGGGGCGGCAGGTTGGGCGGGCGGCCTTCGCGGCGGGCGGCGTAGGCGCGGGCCAGGTCGCGCCACAGGAGGCCGAGGGACCAGCCGTCGGCGGCGATGTGGTGGATCACGAGGATCAGGACGTGCTCGGCGGGGCCGAGGACGAGCAGGTCGGCGTGGAGCGGCAGTTCGCGGGTCAGGTCGGCGGAGCGGCGGGCCGCCGCCCGGATCCGCGCGGTCACCTCGGCCTCGTCCGCGCCGGTCGCGTCCGTGACGGTCACGACGGCGAGCGCGGCGTCCCGGCCGAGCACGGTCTGCCGCGGCACGCCGTCGGTGTCGGGCAGTACGGTCCGCAGTACCTCGTGCCGTTCCAGTACGTCCACCAGCGCCGTGCGCAGCGCGGCGGCGTCCAGCGGGCCGGTGAGCCGCCTGGCCAGCGGGATGTTGTACGTGGCGCTCGGCCCGTCCATGCGGTGCAGGAACCACAGGCGGCGCTGTGCGTGGGACAGCGGCACCACGTCCGGCCGGGGTGCGGGGCGCAGCGCGGGCCGGGACCGGCGGGCGGTGCGCAGCCGCCCGGCCGTACCGGCGACGGTGGGGGTGGTGAAGAGGGTCCGGAGGTCGAGTTCGGTGCCGAGGACGGAACGGATGCGTCCGGCCAGCCGGGTGGCCAGCAGGGAGTCGCCGCCGAGGTCGAAGAAGCTGTCGTCCACCCCGACCGTGGGCAGTCGCAGCACTTCGGCGAAGAGGCCGCACAGTACCTCTTCCTCGGGGGTGCGGGGCGCGCGTCCAGCCGGTGCCGGGGTGAAACCGGGATCGGGCAGGGCGCGCCGGTCGAGCTTGCCGCCGGCCGTCAACGGAAGCGCGTCCAGAGGGACGACGGCAGCCGGAACCAGGTGCTCGGGCAGCCGGGCCCGCAGGAATTCCCGTACAGCGCGCGGGTCGGGGACCGCCTCCTCCGGTGCGGCGACCACATAGCCGACGAGCCGCGCGGTACCCGACGCATCCGTACGGACCGCGACGGCGGCACGGGCGACCGCAGGATGGGCGACGAGAACCGCCTCCACCTCCCCCGGCTCGATACGCACACCGCGCACCTTCACCTGGTCATCGGCCCGCCCGACAAACTCCAACTGCCCGTCAGCACGCCACCGCACCACATCCCCCGTCCGGTACATCCGCTCCCCCGCCGCACCGAACGGACACGCCACAAAACGCTCAGCCGTCAACCCCGGACGGTTCACATACCCCCGGGCGATCCCAGGCCCCGCCAGGTACAGCTCCGCCGCGACGCCCGGTGGCACCGGCCGCAGCCCCGCGTCCAGCACATAGGCCCGGCTGTGGGTGACCGGTGTGCCGATCGGCGGGGTGCCGGGGCTGTGCAGGGGTTCGCTGAGGGTGGCGCAGGCCGTCGCCTCGGTCGGGCCGTACGCGTTGATCATGCGGTGACCGGGCGACCAGCGGGCCACCAGCTCGGCGGTGCCCGCCTCACCTCCGATGACGAGGGTCTCCAGGTCGGGCAGTTCGGCATGCGGGACGCCGGCCAGCACGGTCGGCGGGACGAGGCAGTGGGTGATGCGCTCCCGGGCCAGGAAGTCCGCGAGCGCGTCACCGCCCAGCGGGCCGGCCGGCGGTACGACCAGGGCGGCGCCCGACGCGAAAGCCATCAGCGTCTCCATCGCCGACGCGTCGAAGCCGGGCGGGGCGAGCTGGAGCACCCGGCTGCCGGGCCGCAGGCCGAAGCGGGCGACCTGGGCGGCGGCGAGGGCGTGCAGGCCTGTGTGGGTGACTGCGACGCCCTTGGGCGCGCCGGTGGAGCCGGAGGTGTGGATGACGTACGCGGGGTGCGTGGGCCGGAGCGGCGAGAGCCGGTCGGCGTCGGTGGGGTCGTGGTCCGGCTGCGCGGCGAGGGTGCGCAGCGTGTCGGCGTCGTCCAGGACGAGGCACGGCGGACCGTCGTGCGGGAGCCTGCGGGCCGTGTCGGCGGTGGTCACGACGAGGACGGGAGCGGCGTCGCGGAGCAGGTACGCGATCCGGTCGGGCGGCAGCGCGGGGTCCACGGGGAGGTGGGCGGCGCCGGTCTTGGCCACGGCGAGGGCGGCCCGGACGGCCGTGGCGGACCGGGGCAGACAGCGGGCGACGATGCGTTCCGGTCCCGCGCCGTGGGTGGTCAGGAGGTGGGCGAGGCGGTTGGCGTCGGCGTTGGTCTCCGCGTACGTCGCCGACCGGTCCCCTTCGACGACGGCGGGCGCGTCGGGTTCCCTGGCGGCCCACTCCTCGAACAGCTCGGGCAGAAGCCCCGTAGGGAGTCCGCGTGCCGGGCCGCACCACCGGTGCAGCAGCAGGCGGCGCTCGCCCGAGGAGAGGATGTCCGCTTCTCCGACGGGCCGGTCGGGCCGCGCGACGACCGCTGTCAGGAGCCGTCGCAGCCGTACGGTCAGGCCTTCGACGGTGCCGCGGTCGAACAGGGCGGTGGCGAACTCGACCGACCCGTCGATCCCGGTGGGCCGCCCGCCGGGGGCCCGCTGCTCGGTGAGACGGAAGGAAAGGTCGAACTTGGCGGTGCCGGTGTGCGCCTCTTCCCGCTCGGCCACCACTCCGGGCAGGGCCGGCGCGTCACCGGGTGCCGAGTCCACGGCCAGGGCGATCTGGAAGAGCGGGTTGCGGCCGGCGGAGCGGTCCGGATTCAGCGCCTCGACCAGCCGCTCGAACGGTACGTCCTGGTGCGCGTACGCCCGCAGATCCGTCTCCCGCACCCGCCGCACCAACTCGTGGAACGACGGGTCGCCGGAGGTGTCGGTGCGCAGCACCAGCGTGTTGACGAAGAACCCGACCACGTCGTCCAGCGCCGCGTCGGTACGGC